>DATGDG010000495.1:0-2600 GCA_035311025.1 Casimicrobiaceae bacterium | reverse complement strand
AGAGCACATCGGCGAATGCGAGGTCGACCAGCTCGCACGCCGCCAGCACGCGCCGTCGGTCCCGGCCCGGCAAGGTGGCCAGCAGGAGGTTCTTGGCAGGGGGCCGGGGCTGCTGTTTCCGCGTGTCTTTGCTCACTGATTGCGCTCGGCAGGGGCGTCCCGATGCCACAGCATCGCCGGACACTGCGCAGGCGTCTGTTCGGTGGCATACGGACCGCCGCGCAGGTGCCGGCCACGACAATCCGCCGGTGTCCGCCAGCGCACATACAGCGACGCCCACGCGCGTCACGCTGTACGCCACACAGGTCCGAACTGGAGTCCCAATGTCCCGCATGAGGCCGCAGGCCCGGTCAGGCCCCGATCGCGCCGATGCCAGTAGGGCGGAGCTCGATGATGCGCTGGCAACGCTCGATTCGATCGGGGACGCGGTTCTCAGCACGGACCTGGCAGGCAATGTCACCTATCTGAACCCGGTCGCCGAGCGCATGACCGGCTGGTCGGTATCGGAGGCGGTCGGCAGGCCGTCGCGGGAAGTGATGCGGATCATCGACGCCGGGAGCCGCGAGCCAGTGAGGGATCCGCTGGCGCTGGCGATTCGTTGTGACGCGAACGTCGGCGTGAGCGACAACTGTCTGCTGGTGAGTCGCGACGGGCGCGAGTCGGCAGTCGAAGACACCGCCGCCCCTGTTCGAGACCGGCATGGGCAGGTGATCGGGGCGGTGATCGTGTTTCGCGACGTGGGCGCGGCCCGGGCGTTGTCGCAGCGAATGTCCCACCTGGCGCAACACGATGTCCTCACGGGCCTGCCCAACCGCCTGCTGCTGGGCGACCGGCTCGACCGGGCCATCGCGGCTTCGCGTCGCCACGGCAATTCGCTCGCCCTTCTGTTCATGGACGTCGACGGGTTCAAGCGCATCAACGACCGCTTCGGCCATGCGGTCGGGGACCGCGTCCTTCAGGTGGTTGCAGGCCGGCTCGTGGCGAGTGTGCGCGGATCGGATACCGTGAGCCGTTACGGCGGCGATGAATTCGTCGTCTTGCTGACGGAAGTGACCTGTGCAGAAGATGCGTCATTCAGCGCGGACAACCTGCTCGCCGCGATTGCCGCACCGCTGCCTGTCGATGGCCTGGCCCTGTACGTTACTGCGAGCGCGGGTATCGGCGTTTACCCCGCTGACGGCGCGGACGCTGAGACGGTCTTGATGAAGGCAGACCTTGCCCTGTTGCGCGCCAAAGCTCACCGACGCGGACGGCCGCCTCTGGCGATGGCTGCGGCGACTGCGTCCCAGGTCGCATCGAACGCCTCGCGCGTGAAGCCGGCTCCCGACGGCAACCAGTTGCCGCTGCTCCCACCAGCCAAGGTGAAATGACCGACCACGTCGAGGTGATCGGCACGCACGGCGTGCAGCACCCGCCCATGCACCTGGCTCAGCGTCGGAACGACGCCATCGCTGATGCCCGGAGTCACCTTGAAACCGAGCGTCCGGTCGAGGGTCGACTGCGTCGCCTTGGCCAGGACCGGGTACGGGTACCGCGGATGCGGTTGCGCCGCCAGTGCGTGCAGCAGCCGGAACAGCGCCCGCAGCGCCAGGTATTCCGGGTCCATGAACTCCTTGATGCGGAACCGTTCGCGCGGACGCGGCACACCCGCGACCACGCAGCCATAGTCGATCCCGGCACGATCCGTCGCGGCGGCGTCGAACAGCTCGATGCCTTCCGGTGTCAGTTGCAGCACCGCTCCCTGGTCTTGTTCGATTTCACCGAGATACTTCCACACGGGGTCGCGGCGATCGAACCGCATCTTGCGCAGCACGCTCTCGGAAATGCGATCCAGCGCACCTTCGCCCTGCCCCAGGCAATCATCGAGCCGCGCAATCATCGCGATCGCCTTCGCCGCAGCCAGGACTGCGCGACGCCCCTGGCCCGACGTCGCCAGCGCGCTCAGCACGAGCAGGAGCGTCTGGCCCTGGATGGTCAGGAAGTGGTTGGCGAGTGGCGTGCCATTGTGAGGTGTGCACACGGAAATGGCCGTCCGCGTCGACTGCGCGATGCGCTCTGCCGTGTTGCCGCGAGCGATCTTCACCCCCGGCGTCAACAGCATGCGGACGTCGAGCCCTCCAGTGGAGTGCCCGATGAAGTGCAGCTCGCGCGCCCGCAGGCCACCGTTGGCAATCACCTGCCGGCGCAGGGCGTCGGCACGGCGCGGTATCGAGGCCGTCGGCTGCGTTTCGCACCGGATGATTCGGGCCTCGACGCGTCGCCGGCGGAGTGCTCGCGACAGCTCCTGTTCCACGTCCTCGAAATAGCTCAACGCGCCGATGGACGTGAAGCCGAAGAATCCCGGGACTAGGAATACGAGTCGCTTGCTCATGTGCGAATTATGCGCTCACGGGCTCGGTGCGGCACCGCACCGACCAATTGCGACCGGGGGTCTAGAGTCCGTACGTGGACTATTTCTGGAGATGCAAATGAAGATTCGTACAGACTTTGCCGCCGCCGCCATCGCATTGACGTTGGTCACTGTGACCGGTTGTGCGGTCACGCGCGGCCAGCAGACCGCCGGCGCGTACATCGACGACAGCGCCATCACGGCGAGCGTG
>DATGDG010000494.1:0-9330 GCA_035311025.1 Casimicrobiaceae bacterium | reverse complement strand
GAGGACCTCGGTGTCGCGGCCCGCGCCATCGAAATCCCGCTGCGTGCGGAAGAGCTGCAGCGTGCCGAGGCTGCGCTCGCTGTAGCGGATCCCGGTCTCGGCGCGCAATGCGCGCAGCCGGTCGCGGCTGTATTCGGCAAGCCGCAGCATCCGCGTCTTGTTGCGCTCGTAGCGGGCTGCGGTACAGTTGCGAAGCATCTGCAGGCTCCAGCGCCACATCGCCGGATCGGGCAGCGGCCAGATCACCAGCGGTCGGTGGCGCATGAACGCCCACCGCAGCGCCTTCAGCGGTATCCCGGGACCCGCCCAGGGAGCAGCCAGGCCGGCGGAGACCTCACCCGCGTTGCCGAAGCTGGTTTCGAGTGCCGCGCCGGGCTGCCGGTCGACGACCGTCACCCGGTGCCCGGCTTTCGCCAGGTGGTAGGCGGTCGACACGCCGATCACGCCACTGCCGAGTACCGCTACATGCATCGTGCTTCGCCGCGGGAAGTGCAACGCGGCGAGTATGCAGCAGCGCGCCGGACCGCGCGCCGCGGCACTTGACTCGCGGATCGCCGGGGCGACCCGGCGACCGGGTCAGTAACGCCAGGTCACGCGCACCGAGTACTCGTCGTGCCCGTACTGGACGTCGAAGTCCGCGCGATACTGGCGCTTCAGTGCCTCGGCGATGCGTTGCGGCGTGTGGATGTCGGTGGTGGTGACGAGGACCTCGTCTCGCCCTTCGTCGATGTCCATCACGCGATTCAGCGCGTGCTCCTCGCGTTCATGGGCGGCGACCTTGCGCAGTTGCGCGAGCACCTCGGCACGATGCTGGTTGAACTGCGCGCCACTGAGCGTCAGCCGGCCGGCGGGCAGCTTTTCGTGGATGCGCCGGCATGCCGGGCAGCGCGTCTGATGCGCGCCCTCGGGCGCGTCGCCCCATTGCCAGTGTCCGTGGTGGAATACCGCGCGGCAATCCGGGCAGACCGTCGGTTCCGCGTACTTGCCGGCGGCCTGGTACGGGTCGTGCTGCTTGGCGTCGAATATGCGCTGAGCCGGGCGCATGCCCGCGGCAGGTTGCGTCCCGCTCTTGGGCGGAACCGTCGATCTCGTCATGGTGTTTCCAGCATGGGTTTCCGGCGAGCGCGCCCGGCCTTTCGGGCGGCGCGTCGCCGGGGTTCACTTGACCGGCAGCTGCCTCGATGCCGAATTGCTCCTCTACTTCACCTGCACCTGCTTCGAAACCTTGCCGTTCCTCTTGGGCAGGACGAGGTCGAGGATGCCATCCTGATACTTGGCCTCCGACTTGCTCTCGTCGATGTCGTTCATCAGCGTGAAGCTGCGTTCCTGCTTGCCGTAGTAGCGCTCGCTGCGCAGAACCGTCTTGCCCTTCTTTTCTTCCTCTTCCTTCCGCACTTCGGCGCTGATCGACACCTGGTTCCCTTCGACCGCGACGTGGATGTCCTCCTTCTTGACGCCGGGAATCTCGGCCTTGACGTGATAGGTCTTGTCGTCTTCCGAGACGTCGATCCTGATCTCGGGTGCGGCCGGAAGATCACGGGTCCAGGCGCGCAGCCGCGGCATGCGGAAGAAATCCTCCATGTCGCGGAACGGTGCGAGGGTTGCGATATCGCCGAACGGATCGAATCGGGTGAGATTTGCCATGGTGCTCTCCATCGTGGTTAGCTGCGCACGGGAAGTCCGCGCCGCGGCCAAAGGCCAATCCGCCGCGGAGGCCATTCGCGCGGACGGCGGATGCCGCCCGCCAGGCGTTCCTCCGCAGCTCGAGGTCATTCTGGCCCGCTCCCCGCCCGATGGTTTTGACGTACATCAAGCCGCGGGAACCCCGGCCGCGAGCGTTCGAGACCTGCGTCGCCACGTCGCCTCCATTCCCCACCGTGTCCCGGCAGTGTCCCCGCAGTGCCTCACTCGCACGCGCTGCGCGTATATGATGGCTGGAGGATCGGCAGCAGCAACACTGCGTCGCCACGACCGTGCTCCCCCCGCAACCCATCTCCGAAGCGGTCCTGCTCGAGAAATATGCGAGCGCAGGCGAACGCAGCGTCGACGACGTGCGCCGGCGGGTGGCGCGCGCACTGGCTGCGATCGAGCCGGAGGATGGCCGGTCCCGCTGGGAAGTCGCTTTCCACCGCGCACAGGCGGAAGGCTTCATTCCCGGGGGGCGCATCAACTCGGCCGCGGGGACCGACCTCAAGGCGACGCTGATCAACTGCTTCGTGCAGCCGGTCGGCGACAGCATCTCCACCGATGGCGCCGACGTCGGAATCTACGCCGCGCTCAACGAAGCCGCGGAGACGATGCGTCGCGGCGGCGGCGTAGGCTACGACTTCTCGCGCATTCGTCCCGAGGGCGCGCACGTCGCTGGCACGGCGAGCCGCGCCAGCGGCCCGTTGTCGTACATGCGCGTCTTCGACCAGTCCTGCGAGGCGATCGAATCGGCGGGAGCACGGCGCGGCGCGCAAATGGGCGTCCTGCGCTGCGACCATCCCGACATCGAGGCCTTCATTCACGCCAAGGACCGCGGCGGGCTGGCCAACTTCAACCTGTCGGTCGCGGTCACCGACGCCTTCATGAACGCCGTCATCGGCGATCGGCCGTGGGATCTCGTCCACCGCGCGAGGCCCGGACCCGAGCAGATCGCCGCGGCTGCGCACCAGCGCGACGACGGACTGTGGGTCTACCACCAGACGTCCGCCGCGGCGCTCTGGCGGCAGATCGTGGCGAGCACCTACGATCACGCCGAGCCGGGCGTGCTGTTCATCGACACGATCAATCGCGACAACAACCTCTCCTACTGCGAAGTCATCGAGGCGACCAATCCCTGCGGCGAGGAACCCCTGCCCGCGTACGGCTCCTGCGACCTCGGCAGCCTGAACCTCTGCACTTTCGTCGACGCGCCTTTCACGTCGAACTCGCGACTCGACCTCGAGCGCATGAGCTCGATCGTTCCGGTCGCCGTCCGCATGCTCGACAACGTGCTCGACGCGACGGTCTGGCCTCTGCTGCAGCACCGGCAGGAGGCGATGTCCAAGCGCCGCATCGGCCTCGGTTTCACCGGCCTGGGCGATGCGCTGCTGATGCTGGGGCTGCGCTACGACAGCGAGCAGGGACGCCAGCAGGCCGCCACGATCGCCCACGCGCTGCGGGACGCCGCGTATCGGGCGTCGGTGGAACTCGCCCGCGAGAAGGGCGCGTTTCCGCTGTTCGACGCGCGGCATTATCTGTCGCCACCTCGTTTCGCCTCGCGCCTTCCCGACGACATCAAGGCGGCGATCGCGCGCCACGGCCTGCGCAACAGCCACCTGCTGGCGATCGCTCCGACCGGTACCATATCGCTCGCATTCGCCGACAACGCGTCGAACGGCATCGAGCCCGCGTATGCCTGGGTGTACACGCGCAGGAAGCGCATGGCCGACGGCAGCTACGGCGAATACCGGGTCGAGGATCACGCGTGGCGCGTGTACCGCGAGATCAACGGAATCGACGCCGATGTCGCGGTGCTGCCTTTCGATCCTGCGCGTCCGGCACCGCGCGATCCGGGTTCCCTCGTGCGGATCGGGCCCGACGGCGGGCGCCGCGTGATGCTGCCGCGGCATTTCGTCTCGGCACTCGACATCGACGCACTCGACCACATGCGGATGAGCGCCGCGGTCCAGCCCTACGTCGACACTGCAATCAGCAAGACCGTCAACATCGCCGCCGACTATCCGTTCGCGGCGTTCCGGAACCTCTACCTCGAGGCCTGGAGGAACGGTCTCAAGGGGCTCACGACCTATCGGCCCAATGCCGTCGTCGGGTCGGTGCTGGAAGTCCCCTGCCGGATCGCATCATGACCAACGGCGAAATGCAGGACCCGGCGCGCGATCCCGACAACCTGCGCATTGCGCAGTGGCTGCGCGAGGCCGCCGAACTCCTTCACGCCCAGGGCGCGAATCCGTTTCGCGTCAGCGCCTACCGCAAGGCGGCCGACACCGCTTCGCAGTTCGAGGGAAGCCTTAGGAACCTCCTCGCCGACAGGGGTCGGGCAGGCCTTGACGCGCTCCCCGGCATCGGCGCCGGCATCGCGGCGGCGATTGCCGAAATGCTCGAGCGCGGCCGCTGGTCGCAACTCGACCGCCTGCGCGGGAGCCTCGACCCGGAACATCTGTTCCAGACGGTTCCCGGCGTCGGTCCCGGGATCGCGCAACGCATTCACGACACGCTGGGCGTGGAGACCCTCGAGGCGCTCGAGGTGGCCTCGCACGAGGGGCGACTGGAGAAGGTGCCCGGTGTCGGCCGGCGACGGGCGGCGGCGATCCGCGCCGCGTTGGCCGAGATCCTCGACCGCAGGCCCCTCGTCCGTCGCAGCGCGCCGACCGCCGCAGCGGAACCGCCGGTGGCCACGCTGCTCGACGTTGACCGCGAATACCGGGCCAAGGCGCAGGCGGGGGCATTGCCGACGATCACCCCGCGGCGCTTCAATCCGCGCAACGAGGCGTGGCTGCCGGTGCTGCACACGCGCCGCGACGACTGGCACTTCACCGCCCTCTACTCGAACACCGCTCGCGCGCACGAGCTCGGCCACACCCGTGACTGGGTGGTCCTCTATTTCCATGACGACGACCACGCCGAACGCCAGCGCACCGTCGTCACCGAGCAGCGCGGCCCGCTGCGGGGCCGGCGGGTCGTGCGCGGGCGCGAGGAGGAATGCCTCGCCACCCACGAAATGTCGGGAACCGACACGGGCATCCCGGGCAACGTGGCGACTCGGCGGCAGGCATAATGCCGGCGACGACGGGGCCGGACGCGTCGCGCCCGTCCGCCTGACCGCGGCCCGAGCGGGCTGCATCACGCCCCGGGCATCGCGGCAGCCCATCCGATCCGCCCGCTCCGAAGGAGGTCTTTCTTGCCCACTGCGTTGCCCACTGCGCACCAACGTCTGAGCGCGCTGTCGCCGCCGATGCTGACGGGGCTGCTGCGCGGCGTCGAAAAGGAGAGCCTGCGCGTGCGTCCCGACGGCACGCTGGCCACGACCCCGCATCCCGCCGCCCTGGGATCGGCGCTCACGCATCCGCGCATCACCACCGATTTCAGCGAATCGCAGCTGGAGCTCATCACCGGTGTCCACCCGAACGCCGATGCCTGCGTGGCCGAGCTCACGCAGATCCACCAGTTCGTCTATCGGCAGCTCGCCGACGAGGCGATGTGGGCGGGCAGCATGCCCTGCCTCCTTCCCGAAGACGACGACATTCCGATTGCGCATTACGGCAGCTCGAACACTGCGAAGCTCAAGACCGTGTACCGGACCGGGCTCGCGCATCGCTACGGCCGGAGGATGCAGACGATTTCGGGGGTCCATTACAACTTCTCGCTCCCGGACGAGGCCTGGCAGTCGCTGCAGCAGGTCGACGGATACGGCGGAGCGTTGCAGGACTACCGGACCGATGGCTACTTCCGTCTGATCCGCAACTTCCGACGCAGTTCGTGGCTGCCGCTCTACCTGTTCGGGACTTCGCCTGCCGCATGCCGATGCTTCGTCGAGGGCCGTGCGCACGCACTGCAGGACCTCGGCGCGCACACGGTCTACCTGCCGAACGCGACGTCGCTGCGGATGGGCCGGCTCGGCTACCAGTCTGACGCGCAGGCGTCGCTCAAGGTCAGCTTCAACGGGATCGAAAGCTATGCCCGCTCGCTGCAGCGCGCGATGACCGAGCCGTATCCCGCCTACGAGGCGATCGGCCTGCGCGACGGCGACCGCTACCTGCAGCTCGCGACGACGCTGCTGCAGATCGAGAACGAGTTCTACGGGACGATCCGTCCGAAACGGAGGGTCCGGCGCGACGAGCGGCCGCTGCACGCGCTGACGGAGCGCGGGGTCGAATACGTCGAAGTGCGCAGCCTCGACGTCGATCCGTACGCGTCCGTCGGCGTCAGCACGCAGACGATGCACTTCCTCGACGCCTTCCTGCTGCAGTGCCTGCTGTCGGACAGTCCACCGGACTCGCCCGAGGAGATCGGCGAGATCGCGGGCAACCAGTACCGCGTGGCCGAACGGGGCCGCGAGCCGGGATTGCAACTTCTCCAGGGTGAACGCGAGACCCCACTGGCCGACTGGGGTGCCCGGATCGTCGACGCCTGCGAGCCGTTCGCGGCGGCGCTCGACGCGGCAAGGGGTGGCCGCGCCCACCGCGACGCGCTGGCGGCCGCCCGGGCGGCGCTCGCCGATCCGGCGGCGACGCCATCGGCGCGCGTGCTGCGCGACGTCGAAGGGCAGCACGGCAACTCGTATTTCGACTTCGCGCTCGCCCGTTCGGCGCAGAGGCGCATCGAACTGCTCGCGCTGCCCTACCCGCCCGAGGTCGACGCGCGCTTTCGGGCCATGGCAGACCAGTCGCTCGCGGAGCAGCGCGACATCGAGGCTTCGGATCGCCTGCCTTTCGAGACCTATCGCCTGCAGTACCTCGGGCAGGAGCTGCTGGCCGGCCGGGCATGAATCACCGGTGCTTGCGCCAAGTCAAACCCTGCGCCCACCCCGGACCTACAATCGGGACCATCGTCGCGGATCCACGTGCGGAGTACGACCCGAATGTCCCTTTCCAGATCCCAGATGGCCCAGCTCTCCGGGCAGCTCGACCAGCGGCGCCAGGCGTTGCTCGAGGAAGTCCGCGACGAGCTCGAGCACAGCGAGAACCAGCAGTACATCGAGCTGATCGGGCGCGTTCCTGCCGACGTGGGCGACGAGTCGGTCGGCGATGCCCTCGCGGACCTGAACCTCGCGATCATCGACCGCCACGTCCAGGAGCTGCGGGACATCGATGCCGCGAAACTGCGGGTCAGGGACGGCAGCTTCGGCATCTGCATCGACTGCGGCGGTGACATCGGCTTCGAGCGCCTTCGCGCATACCCGACCGCGAAGCGCTGCCGCCGATGCCAGGAACACCGCGAGAAGACCTACGCACACCAGGGCACGCCATCGCTGTAGAGGGGGCGCGATGACCGACGACGTGGGGGCAGGGCTGCGCGAGCATTTCCTGGAGGCGATGCGGTTCCGCCACGCCTGCAGGGCGTTCGAGCCCGGGCGGCGCGTCGCGCAGGAGGACATCGAATACGTGCTCGAGGCCGGACGGCTCTCGCCTTCTTCGCTCGGACTCGAGCACTGGCGTTTCGTGGTCGTCCAGGAGCCCGCGCTCAAGGGGGCGCTGCAGGAAGCCTGCATGGGCCAGCCGCAGGTGGGGTCGGCCAGCGCGGTGATCGTGATCCTCGCGCGTGAGCAGGAGCTCGCGCCCGACAGCGAGTACGTGACGAGGATGTTCCGGCGCATGGCACCGGCGGCGGCGGAATTCACCGCCCTGCTCGATTTCTACCGGCACTTCGCGGAGCACAACGACCTCACCGCATGGAGCATCGCCCAATGCCACATCGCAGCCGCGAATATGATGACGGCGGCCGCGGTCATCGGTGTCGACAGCTGTCCGATCGGCGCATTCTCGGCGAGCGCGGTGCTCGATGCCCTCGGTATCACCAGCCGCGCCGACGTCGTTGCACTGGTCGTCGCGCTGGGCTATCGCGAGCGCCCACCCACCCCGAAAAAGCGGCTGCCGCTGTCGGAAATCGTCGAGTACCGCTGATGCGGCGCGGCACGACGGCGCGCAGGCTCGTCGCCACGACCTTCAACCCACGATGCGATCGTTTTCCACCGATGTCGAGATTCCAGTCGGGGGGGTTCTTCTCCCGGGAACGCTGGCGCGTCCGCCACGGCCGAGGGGTGTCGTCGCGTTCGCCCACGGCAGCGGCAGCTCGCGGCTCAGCCCGCGCAACGTCTACGTCGCCCAGGTCCTGTTCGATGCCGGGTTCGGCGCTCTGCTCTTCGATCTGCTGACGCCCGACGAGGATCGCGACTACGCGACGCGGTTCGACATCGACCTCCTGAGCGAGCGCCTGATGGGGGCCACGCGCTGGTTGCGCGGCGAACCGCAGGCGCAGGGACTGCCGCTCGGGTATTTCGGCGCGAGCACGGGCGCCGCCGCGGCGCTGGTCGCAGCGGCAGCTGCCGATGCCGACATCGGGGCGGTCGTCTCCCGCGGTGGCCGGCCCGATCTCGCGGGCGCGCAGGCGCTGGGACGCGTCCGGGCGCCGACGCTGCTGATCATCGGCGGCGAAGACCGCGAAGTCATCGTCCTGAATCGCGGCGCCTACGCCAACCTGCGCTGCGAGAAGGAGCTGTCGATCGTTCCGGGCGCAACCCACCTGTTCGAGGAGCCGGGGACGCTCGAAGAAGTCGCGCACCAGGCGGCCGTGTGGTTCGCGAAGTACCTCGCGCCGCCGGTGGCGCATCGGGATGCGGGCGTCAGGCCGGGATCCTCGTCCTGAGATACGCAACGAGGTCGTCGAGGCTCACCAACCGGCGGTAGTCGGACTCGGGAATCTCGATGCCGAGCCGCTCGTGCAGTCCGACGAGGAAGTTCAGCCAGTCCATCGAGTCGAGGTCGACCTGGTCGCGCAGCGGCCGCGCCGGCACGATCTCGTCCGGCGAGATCTCGGGTGCGATGCGCTGCAGCGTCTCGAACACTGCCGCACGCAGCCCCGCGTCGCCTGCGGACGTCATCCTGCCTTCCCCGGGCCGCAGCCCCGAGCCTCGGCGCGTCCGACAGGCCCGCTCATCCCGCGGCCCCTTCGAGCTGCCCGGGGTCCTGCAACAGCCGGGAGATCTCGTTGAGGAACAGCGCCCCGCGATGACCGTCGCTCGCCCGATGGTCGGCCGCGAGGCTCGCGGTGACGACCGGGGTGACGACCAGCTGCCCGTCGTCGACCCACGGCCGATCGCTCACCCTGCCGAAACCCACCAGCGCGACCTGCGGCGGGTAGATGATTCCCTGCACGAGCTCGACGCCCTGCTCGCCGAGGTTGGTGACGGTGATCGTCGCGTCGGTCATTTCGGAGCTGCGCAGCGTCAGGGCACGCGCACGCGCGACGAGGTCGGCGAGGCGGCGCATCAGCTCGTCGATTCCCAGCGTGTCCGCATCGTGGATCGCCGGCGCAATGAGGCCGCCCTGCCGCAGCGAGATGGCGACCCCGGGATGGATGCCGGTTGCAGGCACGAACGCTCCGTCGACGTGGTGCCCGTTCAGTTCGGGAAACCTGCGAAGGGCGAGCGCGACGGCCTTCAGCAGCGGCGCCGCCATCAGCACGCGGGCGGTCACCGGTCGCTGCTCGTTGTGCGCCGCCAGCCATTGCTGCAGGCGCGGCAGCGGTATGTCGGCCGCGAGGCTTGCGGTGACGACCGGGGCGACGATCACCTGCCCGCCGTCGACCCACGGCCGATCGCTCACCCTGCCGAAACCCACCAGCGCG
>DATGDG010000493.1:0-1897 GCA_035311025.1 Casimicrobiaceae bacterium | reverse complement strand
CGCCGAGTATCTGGCCACCGAAGGAAATCGCAAGATCTTGTTCTGCCTTCGCGGGATGAAGACCAACATGGGCGATCCTCACCGCAACTTCGTCGACTTCGCACACGTTCCGGTGGTCAAGCGCCTGACGCGGATGCCGGTCGGCATCGACCCCTCGCACTCGGTCGGCACGCGCGCACGTGCACCCGACGGGCTGCTCGACATCTTCCACGTCGTGGCGCAGGGGGTGATCGCGGGCGCGAACATGATCCTCGTCGACTTCCACCCCGATCCGGCGCGCGCGCTGGTCGACGGGCCGCAGGCACTGTTGTTGTCCGAGCTTTCGCACTTCCTCGACGACGTCGCGCTCGCCCGCGAAGCCTACGAGAAACGCGCCGCGCTCGCGCGCAGCGCCGGGAGCCGATGACGCCCCGTCCCGGGCCTCCGCCCTATCGCGCCCCGCGCTGGCTGGTCGGCGGCCATGCGCAGACGGTCTGGCCGTACGGGCTGCGGCGCGCGCGCGTTCCGCTGCGGCGCGAGCGCGTCGAGACGCCGGACGGGGATTTCTGGGATTTCGACTGGCTCGATGCGGGTGCGCGCCCCGATGCCCCGATCGTCGTGCTGTTCCACGGGCTCGAGGGCGGCTCGGGGTCGCACTATGCGCGGGCGATGTTCACCGCGCTGCAGCGCATCGGCTGGCGCGGTGTCATCCCCCATTTCCGCGGCTGTGGCGGCGAGCCGAATCGCCTGCCGCGTGCCTACCACTCGGGCGATCATGCCGAGGTCGGCGCGATGCTCGAGGCCGTGCGCTCGCGCATCTCTCCGGCCACCCGCGCCTACGCCGTCGGCGTGTCGCTGGGCGGCAGCGCGTTGCTGAACTGGCTGGGTCGCGCCGGGCACGACGCGCGGAGGTTCCTCACCGCGGCCGCGGCGGTATCGACACCGCTCGACCTGATGGCGGCGGGCATCGCGATCGGCAAGGGTTTCAACCGCATCTACACGAAGCACTTCCTGATGACACTGAAGCCCAAGTCGCTCGCCATCGCCGCGCGCTTCCCCGGAATGCTCGACGCGTCGCGGCTCCGGCGCGTGCGCACGATGTGGGAGTTCGACGACGCGGTCACCGCGCCCCTGCACGGGTTTGCCGGGACCCGCGACTACTGGACACGCGCGTCGTCCAAACCCTGGTTGAAGGGTATCGCGCTGCCGACATTGGTCATCAACGCCCGCAACGACCCGTTCATCCCGGCGCGATCGCTGCCCGGTCCCGCCGACGTGAGCGAGGCGGTCATGCTCGAGCAGCCGCCGCATGGCGGCCATGCCGGTTTCGCGCGCGGCCCGTTTCCCGGCAATGTCGATTGGCTTCCCGAGCGGTTGCTACACTTCTTCATCCACGGCTACTGAACCCGATCCGATGAATCCCGAAATCTTCAAGGCCTACGACATCCGCGGCGTAGTGGGACGCAGCCTGACGCCCGACGTCGTGCGCAGCATCGGGCAGGCGCTCGGCAGCCTCGCCCGCGAACACCATCGCAGCGCCATCGCAATCGGCCGCGACGGGCGGCTGTCGGGGCCCGAGCTCGCCGGCGCGCTCGCCGACGGCATGCGCGCGGCGGGCGTCGACGTCATCGACCTCGGCATGGTCGCGACGCCGATGACCTATTTCGCCGCGCAGCACCTCGGCACCGGCTGCGGCGTCATGGTCACCGGCAGCCACAACCCGCCCGACTACAACGGCCTCAAGATGGTCGTCGACGCGGGCACCCTCGCCGGCGACGACATCCAGGCGCTGCGCGCGCGCATCGAGGAGGGTCGCGTGGGCAGCGGCGCCGGCAGCTACGCGACGCACGACATCGTGCCCGCCTACCTCGACCGGATCGTCGGCGACGTGAAGGTCGCGCGCCCGATGAAGATCGCA
>DATGDG010000492.1:0-5111 GCA_035311025.1 Casimicrobiaceae bacterium | reverse complement strand
AGCCGCGTCCCGTTCCTCCCGACGACGCAACCGTGGAGGTGTGACATGAGCGAAACCACCCTCGAGCCCGTCCGCTCGGGCGAGCGCGCATCCCGTGCGCAGCCAGGAACGCCGCCGCAGCCGGGCGAAGGGCGCATGCTCGTGCGCCGCGCCGCCGTGCTGGGCGCGGGCGTCATGGGCGCGCAGATCGCCGCGCACCTCGTCAACGCGGGCGTTCCGGTCGTGCTGTTCGACCTCGCGACGGCCTCCGATCCCGATGCGCTCGCGCGCCGCGGAATCGACGCCCTGGCGAAACTCGAGCCGGCGCCGCTCGGCCGCAAGGATCTCGCCGCGCAGATCGACGCTGCGAACTACGACAGCGATCTGCCGCGCCTGTCGGCCTGCGACCTGGTGATCGAGGCGATCGGCGAGCGCATCGACTGGAAGCGCGACCTCTACGCAAGGATCGCCCCCCACCTCGGGCCGTCGGCGATCCTCGCCTCGAACACCTCCGGCCTGTCGCTGACCCAACTCGCCGGGACGCTGCCGACGGCGCTGCGGGCGCGCTTCTGCGGCGTGCACTTCTTCAATCCGCCGCGCTACATGCGGCTCGTCGAGCTGATCGCGACCCCCGACACCGACGGCGGGCTGCTGGACGCCCTGGAATCCTGGCTGACCACGGCGCTGGGCAAGGGGGTCGTCCGGGCCAAGGACACGCCCAATTTCATCGCCAACCGCATCGGCATCTTCTCGGTGCTCGCGACCATGCGTCACGCCGAGACGCTCGGGCTGCGCTACGACGAGGTCGACGCGCTGACCGGCACGGCGATCGGCCGGGCGAAGAGTGCGACCTACCGGACCGCCGACGTCGTGGGCCTGGACACGATGGCGCACGTGGTGAAGACGATGCAGGACGCGCTGCCCGACGATCCGTGGCACGCGCTGTTCGCGACGCCGGCTGTGCTCGCCGCGCTGGTGGCCAAAGGCGCACTGGGCCAGAAGACCCAGGCCGGTTACTACCGGAAGGTCGGCCGCGACATCGAAGTGCTCGATCCGGCATCGGGCGCCTACGTCAAGAGCGGTGCCGAGGTTGCACCCGAGGTCGCAAAGATCCTGGCGCTTCGTACCGCGTGCGAGCGATACGCAGGGCTGCGCGATTCAGCCCATCCGCAGGCGCAGTTCCTGTGGGCGATCCACCGCGATCTGTTCCATTACGCCGCGCACCACCTCGCTGCGATCGCCGACAATGCGCGCGACGTCGACCTCGCCATCCGCTGGGGATTCGGGTGGCGCCAGGGCCCGTTCGAGCTCTGGCAGTCGGCGGGCTGGCGCGACGTGGCCGGGTGGATCGAAGCCGACCGCGCGGCGGGGCGGACGCTGGCCGACGTCCCCCTGCCGGCGTGGGTCGGTGCCAAGGCCGTCGCCGATGCCGGGGGCGTGCACGCCCAGGGCGGGGCCTGGAGCCCCGCGCGCGATGCGTTCGTGCCGCGCTCCTCCCTGCCTGTCTATCGCCGCCAGGCGTACCCGGACGCCGTGCTGGGCGAGCGCCAGGATCGGGGGACGACCGTCTTCGAGACCGACGCGCTGCGGATGTGGCACCGCGACGGCGACGTCGGCATCGTCTCGTTCCGGACCAAGAAGAACACCGTTTCCGAGGGCGCGCTCGACGGGCTGCTGCTGGCGCTCGAGCGCGCCGAGCGCGATTTCGCGGGCCTGGTCATCTGGCAGGAGCGCGAGCCCTTTTCGCTGGGTGCGAACCTCGCCGAGCTTGCGCCCGCGATCGAGCGCGCGCAATGGGACGGCATCGAGCGCATCGTCGCGAAGTTCCAGCAGACGTCGCTGCGCCTGCGCTACAGCCTGGTGCCGACGGTCGCGGCCGTGCGGGGCATGGCGCTGGGCGGGGGCTGCGAGTTCATCCTGCACTGCGACCGCACGGTGGCGGCGCTGGAGTCCTACATCGGACTGGTCGAGACCGGCGTGGGCCTGATCCCCGGCGGCGGGGGATCGAAGGAACTCGCGCTGCGCGCGGCGGACGAAGTGAAGCGCGGGGGTGTCGGCGGCCAACTCGACCAGTTCCCGTTCCTGCGCACCTACTTCCAGACCGTCGCGATGGCCACCGTGTCGAAGAGCGCGCTCGAGGCGCGCGAGCTGGGATTCCTGCGACCGGCCGATGTGGTCGTCATGCATCCGGACGAGGTGCTCCACGTCGCGCTGTCGCAGGCGCGCTCGCTTGCCGACGCCGGCTACCGGCCGCCGCTGCCGCCTCGCAACGTCCCGGTCGCCGGCAGGACCGGAATCGCGACGCTGGAGATGATGCTCGTCAACATGCGTGAAGGCGCATTCATCACGCCCTACGATTTCGAGGTGGGCCTGTGCCTCGCGCGCGCGGTCTGCGGCGGTGAGGTCGATGCGGGTAGCGCCGTCGACGAGCGCTGGCTGCTCGAGGTCGAGCGCCGCGGGTTCATGGAGCTGCTGCGTGATCCGCGCACGCAGGCGCGGGTCGCGCACACGCTGGCGACGGGCAAGCCGCTGCGCAACTGACGCAGGACGCCGCCGTCGCGCACCGCTTGCGATGCGCGGCGCGACGGCAACGGGAGAATGCGGATGACGATGCAAGTGCAGGATGCTTACGTGGTGGCGACGACGCGCACGCCGGTGGGCAAGGCGCCGCGCGGGGCGTACCGGACGACGCGGCCCGACACGCTGCTGGCGCACGTTCTCAGGAGGGTGCTGGCGCAGGCTCCGGCGATCGAGGCCGCGCGGGTCGACGACGTGATCGTCGGCTGTGCGATGCCCGAGTACGAGCAGGGAATGAACGTCGCACGCATCGGCGTGCTCCTCGCCGGGCTGCCGCCGGGCGTCCCGGGCATGACGATCAACCGCTTCTGCTCGTCGGGCCTGAACGCCGTTTCGATCGCCGCCGACCGGATCCGGACTGGAGAAGCCGACATCGTGATCGCCGCGGGCACCGAGAGCATGAGCATGATCCCGATGCTTGGGCGGCTCGCGCTCAACGCCGACGTATTCGCCGGGGACGAGAACGTAGGCATTGCCTACGGCATGGGTCTCACGACTGAAAAGCTCGCCGCGAAGTGGAAGGTCTCGCGCGAAGACCAGGACGTCTTCGCGCTGGCGTCGCACCGGAAAGCGCTCGCCGCCCAGGCCTCCGGAGCATTCGACGCTGAGCTCTCGCCGGTGGACGTCGTCACCCACGAGCCCGACCCCGGAGCCGGGCGCGTCGTGGATCGGACGCGTCAGGTCGCGCGCGACGAAGGGCCGCGCGCCGACACGACCGCCGAGAGCCTCGCGAGGCTGAGGCCGGTGTTCGCTGCAAAGGGCAGCGTCACCGCCGGCAACAGCTCGCAGATGTCCGACGGCGCGGCGGCGTCGATCCTGGTCAGCGAGCGCGTGCTGCGGGAGCTCGGTCTCGCGCCGCTCGCCCGCTGGCGCGGGTTTGCGGTCGCGGGCGTGCCGCCCGAGTTCATGGGCATCGGACCCGTCGTGGCGGTCCCGAAGGCGCTGAAGGTCGCCGGCATCCGCCAGCAGGACCTCGACTGGATCGAGCTCAACGAGGCGTTCGCGGCGCAGAGCCTCGCCGTGATCCGCGAGCTGGACCTCGATGCGGCGAAGGTCAATCCGCTGGGCGGGGCGATTGCGCTGGGGCACCCGCTGGGGGCGACGGGAGCCGTGCGCACGGCGACGATCGTCCACGGCATGAAGCGCCGGGGGCAGAAGTACGGGCTGGTCACGATGTGCGTGGGAACCGGAATGGGTGCTGCAGGCATTTTCGAGGCGGTTTGAAACGGACCGGGGAGGCACGGACATGGCGGGCCGGATCATTGCGGTGTTGCTGGGACTGACGGTTGCGATCGCGGGAGACGCATGGGCGTTCGACATCGGGGGCGTGCACCTCGACGACAAGGCGAGCGTCGGTGGAACCGAGCTCGTGCTGAACGGCGCCGGAATCAGGAAGAAGCTCTTCTTCAAGGTCTACGTCGGCAGCCTGTACCTGCCCGGCAAGGCATCGACGACGAAGGACGTGCTCGCGCAGGCGCCGCGGCGCATCCAGATGAACATGCTGCGCAGCCTCACCGCGGACCAGCTGGTCGATGCGCTGGTCGACGGCCTGAAGGACAACACGACCGAGGCGGAGCGCAACGCGATCAAGTCCCAGACCGACGCGCTGGTCTCGATCATGAAGTCGTTCAACGAGATCAGCGAGGGCAGCGTCGTTTCGCTGGACTTCGTCGGCGGCGTGACCCGGGTCGTCCTGGACGGAAAGGAACGCGGGGAGATCGGCGGCGATGCGTTCAACCGCGCACTGACCGACATCTGGCTGGGCCAGCATCCTGTGCAGTCCGATCTCAAGCAGGCGATGCTGGGCGGTGCCTGATTTCTGGCGCGGCTGCGGTTACCGGCTGCTGACGGTCCGTCGCGACGGCCGGCTCGAGATCACCGACGATTTCCTGCGCAGCTTCCTGCTGCGGCCCGAGCTCGCGCCGGTGCCTGAATCCTGCGATGCCGAGCTGCAGCTTCACGACCGGCTGCTTGCCGATCCGAGGCACGGGGTCGCCCGGGCGGAGATCGCGGCGATCGGCGACGCGGACGCGCGGGAGAACCACGCGATCTGGCTGCGCTTTCGCAATCGGCTCGTCGCGGCCGAATCGCTCGAGGGCGCCTACGTCGACCTGTTCCGCGGCGAGGGCGTCGACGTGCCGCCGATCTTCGTGGCACAGCTCGTGCAGATCGTGTTGCGCCACATCCTCGGCGAGGACGCCGATCCGATCGCGGCCCGCGCCGCCGAGATGCTGTTCCGGACGCAGAAGATCGCGATCACCGAGGATGGCGCGGTGATGGCGGCCGACGACGAGGTCGTCGAGCGGCATGCCCAGGGCGGTGAATTCGGATCGATTGGAGCGCTGCTCGCGGGCAGCCGCACGCCGCTGCGGACGATCGACCTCGATGTCCTGTCCGGCGACAACCGGGAGATCTACTGGGAACGCGACGAACGCCACGACCTGTCGGTGAGCCTCAATCGCGGCCAGCCCGTGCAGGCAGCGCTGATGCGGGTGCTCGAGGCGTGGATCGACCACTTTCTGGGGGTGGACGTGGCAATTCGCGGCGAGCGCGAG
>DATGDG010000491.1:0-2706 GCA_035311025.1 Casimicrobiaceae bacterium | reverse complement strand
CAGCGCGCTCGAGGGCGCCGCCAGCTTCGACTCGTTCCTGGCGTGGACGCAGCAGCCGCTGGTCAAGTTCATGGAGTGGGGCATCGTGCTGTCGCTCGCGGCGCACCTGGGCGGCGGATTGCGGGTGCTGGCGCTCGAGTTCCTGCCCTGGCGCGACTGGCAGAAGTCGCTCGCCGCGGTTGCCGCGGGCGTGTCGCTGCTGGTCGCCGTGCTCTTCCTGCTGGAGGTCCACTGATGCGCGGCGCGGCCGTGCATTTGGAGGGTAAATGACCATGGACGTCGATATCGCCCGCGTCGAGGACGTCGCGCGCGAACTCTACATTCGCGCGCTCAAGATTCTCCCCGACGACATCAAGCAGGGTTTCGCGCGCCTCGACCGCGACGAGACCGATGCCGGCGGGAAGCGCGTGCTGGACACGATGATCCGCAACATCGTGGTCGCCGAGCAGACCGGCAACCTGCTTTGCCAGGACACCGGCATCCCGATCTACAACGTGACGCTGGGTCGCAACCTGAAGGTCGACGGCGTCGACCTCGAGGCCGCGATCACCCGCGGCTGCGAGCGCGCGACCCGCGAGCACCCGCTGCGCTCGTCGGTCGTGCATCCGATCACTCGCAAGAACCGGCACACGTCGACGGGGCGGCGCGTGCCGGTGATCAATTTCGCGTTTTCAGATCGTCCCGATGAGCTCTCGATCGAGATGATCCCCAAGGGCAGCGGCTCCGAGAACAACTCGTGGCTGCGGATGGCGGTGCCTGCCGAGGGTGTCGCGGCGATCGAGCGATTCGTCGTCGATTGCGTGCTCGACGCCGGAGGCAAGACCTGCCCGCCGACGATCGTCGGCGTGGGCGTGGGCGGCAGCGCGGACCTTTGCGTCCATCTCGCCAAGATCGCCGCGACGCGGCCGCTGGGCAGCGTCTGCGACGACCCCGAAGGCGCCGCGCTCGAGCGCGCGCTGTCGGAGGCGGTCAACGAACTGGGCATCGGCCCGCAGGGGCTGGGTGGCGACGCGACCGCATTCGCCGTGCACATCGAGATCGCCGCGACCCACATCACGATGAATCCGGTTGCCGTCAACATGCAATGCCACTCGGCGCGGCGCGCGCGCGCCGTGCTCACGCCGGAAGGGGTGACCTATGGGTTCTGACGGGGTTTCGGGCCAGATCAAGCTGACCACGCCCGTCACCGAAGCCGACGTGCGGCGCCTGCGCGTCGGCGACATGGTGACTCTCGAAGGGACGCTGTTCGGCATCCGCGACGCGACGCAGATCCACATGTTCGACCGGGGGCGACGCACGCGCTTCGACCTCGCCGGCCACGCGGTCATCCACACGGCGCCCAACGTTCGCAAGGTCGAGCCATCGCCGGAATTCCCTGCGGGCTACGCGCCGGTGTGCATCGGCACGACGACGTCGATGCGCATGGAGCGCTTCACGCGGCCGCTGATGAAGGACTACGGGGTGCGCATCATCGTCGGCAAGGGCGGGCTGGGCGCCGAGTCGCTCGCCGCATTCGCCGAGCTGGGCGGCGTGTATCTCGCGATCATCGGCGGAACCGCGGCGCTGGAGACGACCTGGATCGAGTCGATCGACGATGTCGATCTGGACGACCTCAATCCCGAGAGCCTGTGGAAGTTCCGCATTCGCGGCTTCGGACCGCTGCAGGTCGCGATGGACAGCGTCGGAGGCAGCGTCTATGCCGACATCGACGCGAAGGCCCGCGCGAAGCGCGCCGCCGTGCTGGCGAAGCTGGGTGTCGCATGATCCACCGCGGAAAGGCGCAAGCCGCCGACTGCGTCATCGCCCGATGATCGAGCGCAGCACCGACGTCCTGGTCCTCGGAAGCGGCGGCGCGGGCCTGTTCGCGGCGCTGCATGCGTTCGACGCGAAGCCGACGCTGTCCGTGACCGTCGCGGTCAAGGGCCTGCTCGGCAAGTGCGGGTGCACCCGCATGGTCCAGGGCGGCTACAACGTGGCACTGGCCGCGGGCGATTCGATCGAGCGCCACTTCATGGACACGATCGAGGGCGGCAAGTGGCTGCCGCAGCAGGACCTCGCCTGGCGGCTTTGCACCGGCGCGGTCGAGCGCATCCACGAGCTGGAGAACGAGCTCGGCTGCTTCTTCGACCGCAATCCCGACGGCACGCTGCACCAGAAGGCTTTTGCCGGCCAGACCTTCGACCGCACCGTGCACAAGGGCGACCTGACCGGAATCGAGATCATCAGCCGGCTCGCCGAGCAGGTGTGGGCGCGCGGCATCGACCGGCTCGAGGAGCATCGCGCGGTCGCGCTGGTGCCTTCGCGCGACGGCGGACGTCTGTCCGGGGTGCTGTTCATCGACATGCGCTCGGGCGAGTTCGTCTTCGTCCGCGCGCGGGCAGTCGTGCTCGCGACCGGCGGCGGGCCGACGATGTACCGCTACCACACCCCGTCGGGCGACAAGTCCTGCGACGGCCTCGCGATGGCGCTGCGCGCGGGGCTCACGCTTCGCGACATGGAGATGGTGCAGTTCCATCCGACGGGACTGCTGGCCGGCGCGCACACGCGAATGACCGGGACGGTGCTCGAGGAGGGACTGCGCGGCTCGGGCGGCCATCTTCTGAACGGCGAGGGCGAGCGCTTCATGCTGCGCTTCGACCCGCGGGGCGAGCGCGCGACCCGCGACGTCGTCTCGCGCGGCATCTACGCCGAGATGCGCGCAGGCCG
>DATGDG010000490.1:0-3227 GCA_035311025.1 Casimicrobiaceae bacterium | reverse complement strand
AGAATATCGGCTAAGTCCATCTTTTTTCGATGAATTTTCGATTGTTGTATTTTCGCGTAAGTCTTTGTTCTTGAATCGGAAATACGTTGACCAGCCATTCGGCTTGCAGATATAGTCCGCTCAAGTGGTGAAAAGTGGGTTGAAGTGGGACAAGAGTCGGGCACTGGCGACAACCTGGAGCCCCACATCTTGATGTCCATGAGCACTCACTTACAAGCGGGGCGGAGGGGCGGTCGGACGTGGCGCAGAACGGGGACAGGGACGCCGGCGGGACAGGGGGCGGGGGCGGGGGCGGACCGGGTGATCGGCCGGTACCGGTGCCGGCGGGCCGCCCGCTGTTTCGCGGCGTCGCCGAGCTGGTCCTCGACGCCAAGGGCCGTCTCGCGATTCCTGCCCGGCATCGCGAGGGTCTCGCCAACGAAACCGCCGGCCGCCTGGTCGTCACTGCCGATCCCAGCGGCTGCCTGTTGATTTACCCGCTCGCGACCTGGGAGCCGATCCAGGCGCAGCTGATGTCGCTCTCCTCCTTCAACGACAAGATCCGCGGCCTGCAGCGCCTGCTGGTCGGCCACGCCGACGACGTCGAGCTCGATGCAGCGGGAAGGATCCTGATTCCGCCCGCGCTGCGGCGCTACGCGGCGCTCGACAAGCGGGTGGTGCTGGTCGGCCAGGGCCAGAAGCTCGAGCTCTGGGACGACGCCAAGTGGCAGGCGCAGACGGCGCAGACGATCGCGTTTCCCGGCGAACTGCCGCCCGAGCTCTCCGGCTTCAGCCTGTAAGCGCGCGATGCCTCGATGCCTCATGCGAGCGATGCTGCGAACCATGTCCCGGTCCTCCTCGCGGAGAGCATCGCCGCACTCGACGTGCAGCCTGACGGGACCTACGTCGACGGAACCTTCGGTCGCGGCGGCCACTCGCGCGCGATCCTCGCAGCCCTGTCCGGCCACGGGCGGCTCGTCGCGATCGACCGCGATCCGCAGGCCGAAGCCGCAGCCGGCGCGATTGCCGATCCGCGTTTCACGTTCCGTCGCGCGCGCTACTCGGAAATGCGAGAGGTGCTGGCCGGCCTCGCGATCGACCGGGTCGACGGCGTGCTCCTCGACCTGGGGGTGTCATCGCCGCAGCTCGAGGACCCTTCGCGTGGCTTCACGTTTCGCTTCGACGGCCCGCTCGACATGCGGATGGACCCCACGCGCGGGGAATCCGCCGCCGAATTCATCGCCCGCGCTTCGATCGACGAACTGACGGAGGTCATTCGCAACTATGGTGAGGAACGGTTTGCTCAATCGGTTGCAAGAGCAATTGCGAAGGCTCGCGAGGTCCGGCCGATCGTCTCGACACGGCAGCTCGCTGACGTCGTCGCGCAAGCCATCGGCGCGCGCACGCGGGGTGATTGGCGTCAGGATCCGGCAGCGCGGACCTTCCAGGCCTTACGGATTGCGGTGAATCGCGAGCTGGACGAACTGTCGGCGGCGCTGCCCGCGGTCGTGCCGCTGCTCGCGAGCGGCGGCCGCCTCGCGGTGATCAGCTTCCATTCGCTCGAGGACCGGATCGTCAAGCGCTTCATCGCCTGGGCGTCGCGGCCGTTCGGAGGCGATTCGCGGCTGGCGCGGATGGCGATCCGCGAACAGGCGCTGCCGCCCACGCCGCTGGTGGCGATCGGCCGCGCGATCAAGCCCTCGGAGCGCGAGATCGCGGCCAATCCGCGCGCGCGCAGCGCGGTTCTGCGCGTCGCGCAGCGGACGCCGTCGGCGTTGCCCGCGAGCTGGCCGCGCGGCTTCGCGATGGAACTGCAATGACCACCGAAACGACTCGCCCGATGCGCCGCATGCCTCATTTCGACCGATGAGCCGCGTGGCTCGATTCAACCGATGACCCGCGTGAGCCTCCTGCTGCTCGGCGTGCTGGTGCTCTGCGCGCTGTCGCTGGTCACGTCGCGCCACCAGGCGCGGCGGCTGTTCGTCGAGCTCGAGCGCGAGCAGGCGCAGGCGCACCAGTACGACGTCGAGTACGGACAGCTCTCGCTCGAGGAATCGACCTGGGGCACGCCGGCGCGCGTCGAGAAGATCGCGCGCGAGCAGCTGCACATGCAGCTGCCCACCCCGGCCCGCATCGAGATCGTCGACGTGCCGATGGAGAAATCGCATTGAACGCGGCCGCGGGGAGGCGCCGCAATGCGCCGGTCGCGGAGCTGCCGCGTGCGCGCGCGCTGATGGTGTTCGGCGGGCTGGCCGTGCTGTTCATCGTCCTCCTGGGCCGCTCGCTCGACCTGCAGTGGCTGGAGAACGGCTTCCTGCAGGGACAGGGCGCCGCGCGCTTCTCGCGGGAGCTCGAGTTGCCGGCGCACCGCGGCCGCATCTTCGACCGCAACGGGGTCGCACTCGCGGTGTCGACGCCGGTCAAATCCCTGTGGGTGTTCCCCGACAAGGTCGACGCGACCGCCGCGCAGCTCGCGCAACTCGCGCACGTGCTCGAGACGTCGCAGAAAGGGCTCGCGGCGCGCATGCGCGGCGCCGACGAATTCACCTACGTGGCGAGGCGCCTGTCGCCGGAGACCGCGCAGCGCGCGATGTCGATCGGAATCAACGGATTGAACGAGCAGAACGAGTACCGCCGGTATTATCCCGACGGTGACGTGACCGCGCAGATCATCGGCTTCACCGGCGATCGCGATCGCGGCCAGGAAGGCATCGAGCTCTCCCAGCAGGCCTGGCTGGGGGGCACGCCGGGATCGCGCCGGGTGATCATCGATCGCCGCGGCGAAGCCGTCGAGGACGTCGCCGCGATCCGCGCGCCGCAGGCGGGCCGCGACCTCACGCTGTCGATCGACTCGCGCATCCAGTACCTCGCGTTCCGCGAGCTCAAGGCGGCCATCGACCGCAACAAGGCCAGGGCAGGGAGCATCGTGGTCCTCGACGCCAGGACCGGCGAGATCCTGGCGCTCGCCAACCTGCCGACCTACAACCCGAACAGCCGCGACAAGGTCGCACGCAACACGATGCGCAACCGCGCACTGACCGACACCTTCGAGCCCGGCTCGGTGATGAAGCCCTTCACCATCGCCGCGGCGCTGGAAGCCCACAAGATCACGCCCGACACGATCATCCACACCGAAGCGGGACAGCTGACGATCGGGCCCAACACCATCCACGACGCGCACCGCGCCGGGCCGCTGACCGTCGCCCAGGTGATCCAGAAATCGTCGAACGTCGGCGCGGCGAAGATCG
>DATGDG010000489.1:0-1515 GCA_035311025.1 Casimicrobiaceae bacterium | reverse complement strand
CGGCGCCCAGACCGAGCTCGACCGTTCGGTGCTGGAGAAGCTTGCCGGACCTCTCGAGCACCTGCTGCGCAACGCGCTCGACCACGGCATCGAATCGCGTGAAGCGCGCATTGCCGCAGGCAAGCCGGAGACCGGCGAGATCCAGATCGCGGTGCGGCAGGCCGGCAACGAGATCGCGATCGAGCTCTCCGACGACGGACGAGGCATCGATTTCGCCCGGGTGCGCGAGCGGGCGGTCGCGGCCGGACTGATCGCGCGCGACGCCGAGCCGACCGAGCAGCAGCTGGTCGAATGCCTGTTCCAGCCGGGCTTCTCGACGGCGCACGAGCTGACGCAGATTTCCGGCCGCGGCATCGGCATGGACGTCGTTCGCAACGAGATCGTCTCGCTGGGCGGTCGCGTCGACGTCCATTCGGAGGCCGGCAGGGGCACCCGCTTCCATCTGTTCCTTCCGCTCACGCTCGCGGTCGCGCAGGCGGTGCTGGTGCGCGCGATGGGCAGGCTGTGGGCGCTGCCGGCGTCGATGGTCGAGCAGGTGCAGCAGGTCAAGCCCGAGGCCGTTGCGTCGATGTACGTCGCCGGTTCGATCGACTGGCGCGGGCAGACCCATCCGTTCCACTACCTGCCGCGCTTGCTCGGCGATGCCGAGGCGAAGCCCGAGTTGTCGCGCCACAACTCGGTGCTCGTCGTCAAGAGCGGGCAGGGGACGATCGCGATCCACGTCGACGAAATGGTCGGCAACCAGGAAGTGGTCGTGAAGAACATCGGGCCGCAGCTCGCGCGGGTCCCCGGTCTGTCCGGCGCCACGGTGCTGGGCACCGGCGAGATCGTGCTGATCGTCAACCCGGTGCAGCTCGCGCAGCGCGCCGAAGCGCCCGCGTTCCGGCCCGCAAGCGTCGAGGAGATGCTGACCCCGCACCAGGCGCCGGCCGCCCCGGCGAGGGCCGAACGCAAGCTCATCATGGTCGTCGACGATTCGCTGACCGTGCGCAAGATCACGTCGCGCCTGCTGTCGCGCGAGGGATTCGAGGTCGTCACTGCGCGCGATGGCGTGGACGCGCTGCAGGCGCTCGCCGAGCGTGCGCCCGACGCGATCCTGCTCGACGTCGAGATGCCGAGGATGGACGGTTTCGAGTTCGCGAAGACCGCCAAGGGTGATCCGAAGACCGCCCGCATTCCGATCATCATGATCACGTCGCGCACCGCCGACAAGCATCGCAATCGGGCGATGGAGATCGGCGTCGACGCGTTCCTCGGCAAGCCCTACCAGGAGGAAGAACTGCTGCGCAACCTGCGCGGAATGCTGGAGGCATTCGCGACCGCCTGATCGGGCATCCCGGGCATCCGGGCTGACACCGTCCCCCATCGGCGGTACATTTCTCCCATTGCAGCGGAGGAATGGCCATGGTGCAGTTTGCAACGGAGAACATTCGTACCGTAGCGCTGGTGGGCGACGGCGCTTCGGGCAAGACGACCCTCACCGAGGCGTTGCTTGCCCGGGCGGGGGCCATTCCC
>DATGDG010000488.1:0-7025 GCA_035311025.1 Casimicrobiaceae bacterium | reverse complement strand
GGCACGGTCCCCGGCGCCGACGAACTGGAGCAGCAGGCCGCGGCACGCATCCGCAGCGGCATCCCCGCGGTCGTCGCATTGAAGCGGCTTGCGCAGGACCCGACCGACGCGCAGGCGATGGCGCAGTTCACCGGCCACGAGCAGGATCTGGGCTTTGGACTGCTGGTCCAGCGCTATGCGCCCGGCCAGGACATCGCCAGGGTCACGCCGGAAGCGATCGAGCAGGCGGCACGCGACACGATCCCGCAGGTCGCACCGATTTTCTGGTCGTTCCGGATCATGGTGGGCCTGGGACTGCTGATGCTCGGCTACTTCATCCTCGCCGTCATCTACACGATGCGCAACCAGGTCGAACACAAGCGAAGGTTCCTGCGCCTCGCCCTGTGGTCGATCCCGGTGCCGTTCATCGCCTGCGAGATGGGCTGGCTGGTGGCCGAGATCGGCAGGCAGCCGTGGACCGTCTACCAGGTCCTGCCGACCTGGATGTCGGCCTCGACGCACAGCGTCGCCTACATGGTGTTCTCCCTCGCCGGCTTCATCGTGCTCTACTCGATATTCATCGCCATCGAGATGTACCTGATGGTCAGGGCGATCCGCGAAGGGCCCGACGACCACGGGGCCGGCATCGCCGGCGGCGACGCCCCGACGCCGCGCACGGCGGGAATCGCGACCCCGCTCGCCAGCCGCTGGGAGGGCTGATCGTGGAAACCTACCTGGTCCTGAAGGTCGTCTGGTGGGCGCTGCTGGGCGTGCTCCTGATGGGGCTCGCCGTCATGGTCGGCATGGACATGGGCGTGGGCACGATCCTGCGCTATGTCGGCCGCAACGACACCGAGCGGCGCGTCGCCCTCAACATCGTGGGCCCCCACTGGGACGGCAACCAGGTGTGGTTCATTCTCGGCGGCGGCGCGATATTCGCCGCCTGGCCGCTGATCTACGCGACCGCTTTCTCGGGCTTCTACGTCGTCATGCTGCTCCTGCTGTGGAGCATGATCGTGCGCCCGCTGGGTTTCGAGTACCGGAGCAAGCTCCCGTCGGCGCGGTGGCGCGGCGCCTGGGACTGGACGCTTCTGGTCAGCGGATTCGTGCCGATGCTGGTGTTCGGAGCCGCGGTCGGCAACATCCTCCAGGGCGTGCCTTTCCACTTCGACTGGAACCTGACGTCCTGGTACACGGGCAGCTTCGCCGCCCTGCTCAACCGGTTCGCGAGCCTCTGCGATCTGCTGTCGGTGACGATGTCGGTCTGGATGGGCGCGACGATGGTCATGGGCCGCAGCGACGGCGCGATCCGCGAACGTGCCCGGCGCCTCGCGTCCTGGTCCGGCATCGGCGCCCTCGTCCTCTTCACCGTCGGCGGCGTCTGGGTGAGCCGCATGCAGGGCTATCACCTGGTGCGGGGCCCCGACCCTGCGCTCGCCCAGACGCCGCTGCGCCAGGTCGTCGAGCGCGCGCCCGGCGACTGGCTGGCCAATTTCCGCAGCCAGCCGATCCTGTGGCTCGCGCCGGCGTCGGCCTACGCCGCCCTGCTCCTCGGGCTCGCCGCCCTGCGCAGGGGCGCATCGCTGATCGCCTGGTGGCTGGGCGCACTGGCATGGATCGGCATCATCGGCACCGTCGGCGCGGCGATGTTCCCGTTCATGCTGCCGTCGTCCTCCGAGCCCTCGCACAGCCTGACGGTGTGGAACGCATCCTCGTCGCAGCACACGCTGGCCTGGATGCTCGGCTTCACTATCGTGTTCATGCCCCTGATCCTCTGGTACACGAGCTGGGCGTTCTGGATCATGCGCGGCAAGGTGAGCGCCGAGCGCATCGAATCCGACGAGCACGCCTACTGAGGAACCGGGACCGTCATGGGCACGCTGGCACGTTTCGTCGTCTACCTCTTCATCGCCATCTGCGTGATCGTCGTGGCGGTGATCCTCGGCGCCTACGGATCCTGGTATTTCGCCTGGATGGTCGGCACCGTGATGATGGTGCTGATCGCGGCTGCGGGGGCCGCGCTGCTCGACACCCAGGAAGAGGAGCGCCGGCAAGGCGGCGGGCACTGACCCCGCCTGAGGCCGCAGGTCAGTGCGCGTCGGCCGCCAGGGCGAGGTGGTCCTGATAGCGGGAGTAGCTTCCCCCGCGGCGCAGCAGCTCGACGTGCGTGCCGCGCTCGACGACGCGTCCGCGCTCCAGCACCAGCACCTCGTCGACGCGATTCCCGAGGTAGGCGAGCTTGTGGGCGATGACGAGCACGCTGCGGCCCGCCATCAGCGTCTCGATCGATCCGACGACCGCGCGCTCGGTCCGCGGATCGAGGCCCTCGGTGGGTTCGTCGAGCAGCAGGACCGGCGCATCCTTCAGCAGCGCGCGCGCGATGGCGATGCGACGCGCCTGCCCGCCCGAAAGCCTGACGCCGGCTTCGCCGACGTAGCTGTCGTAACCGTCGGGCAGCGACGCGATGAAGTCGTGGATCTGCGCCGCGCGCGCCGCGCGGATCACGTCCCCGTCGCTGGCGCGCGGATTGGCGATGCGCAGGTTCTCGCGGATCGTCGTGTCGAACAGGTAGCTGTCCTGCGACACGACGGCGATCCGGGAGCGCAGGTCCTCGCCCCGGTAGCTTCGCAGGTCGTGGCCGCCGAAGCGCACCGCGCCCTCCTGGTACTCGCGGAAACGCAGCAGCAGCCTGACGATGCTGCTCTTGCCGGCACCGCTGGGCCCGACGATCGCGATCCGGCGTCCCGGCGCGAGGTCGAGGTCGAGGCCATCGAGCGCCCATGCCCCGTTGGGGCCATAGCGCATCCGGACACCGCACATCGAGATGCCGGCGTCGCGCGGTGTGGGCGACCTGCTCTTCGGCTCCTGCACTTCGGGCGTCGCATCGACGAGATCGAACACGCGACGCGCCGCTGCGAAGGTTTCGCCGACCTGCTGCATCGCGCCGGGCAGCGGTCCGATCGCATCGAAGCTCGCCAGCACGAACAGCGCGAGCATCGGCAGCTCGACCGGCATCAGCGTTCCCCGCGACACCAGCACGACGCCCCACAGCACGACGCACCACAGCGCGAGGCTTGCGCAAAGGCCCACCATCGCGGCCGAGACCCCGGTCAGGCGCGCAAGCTGCAACTGCTGCCCGTTCAGCGCCCGGGTCAGCGCGTGGATGCGCCGTGCCTGCGCCTGCGTTCCCCCATAGACATGGAGCTCGGCCATGCCCTGCACGCCGTCGATCACCGCGACCCGCAGCGCAGCCCTCGCCTCGGTCCGCGCCACCCCCGGCGCTTCGCCCAGGCGACGCATCGCGATCGGCACCGCGACGCTTGCGACGAGCATCGACGCGATCACCGGCACCACGGCCTGCGGCATCAGCCAGGCGAGGACGATCGCCGCGACCAGCACGCTGGCGCTGCCGACGGCGAACGGCACGAGCAGGCGCAGGTAGGCATTCTGCAGCGTGTCGATGTCGGCCTGGATGCGCTGGAGCAGGTCGCTGCCCCGGTATTGCTCGAGGCGTGCGGGCGCGAGCGGTTCGAGCCGGCGAAAGAACCAGGTCCGCAGCTGTGCCAGCAGCCGGAACGTCGCTTCGTGGGTGACGACACGCTCGACGTAACGTCCGCCGGTGCGCAGGATCGCGAACAGCCGGATCAGGGCCGCCGGAAGGAAATAGTTGAGCAGCACCCCGGCCGCCCCGGCCAGCGCCATCGCGGCGATGAACCGTCCCGCGACCGCCATCAGGCCGACGCTCGCCAGCTGGGTGACGAGCGCGCACAGCGCGCCTAACGCGAGCCACCCCCGGTAGGGTGCGGCGAGGACCAGCAGACGCCGCGCGAGCTTCAGGTCGTCGCGCATGTCAGTCGGCGCGCAGCGCCGGCGATGGGTCAAGATCCGGCGCCAGGTCCGGTGCCGAATCCGGGGCCCGATCCCGCGCCACGTCGAACGCCGCATCGTGCGCATGCAGCAGTCGTGCGTAAAGACCGCCCGAGCGCGCGAGCGTCTCGTGCGTCCCCTCCTCGACCACGCGCCCGGCGTCGATCACCACGATGCGGTCGGCAGCCACGACGGTGCGCAGCCTGTGTGCGACGACCAGCACCGAGCGGCCGCGCGCCAGCCGCGCAAGCGCGACCATGACCCGTGCCTCGGTCTCCGGATCGAGGCTCGCCGTCGCCTCGTCCATCAGCACCAGCGGGGAGTCCTTCAGGAACGCGCGGGCGAGGGCGATGCGCTGCACCTGCCCGCCCGACAGGTTCTGTCCTCGCTCGCCGACCGGCGTGTCGTAGCCCTGCGGCAGGCGCCGGATGAATTCGTCGGCGTCGGCCTCGCGGGCGGCGGCGCGCACCGCCTCGGCCGACGCCTCGGAATTGCCCAGCCGGATGTTGTCCAGGATGCTGCCCTCGAACAGGTGGGGACGCTGCGGCAGCCACGCGACATGGGCGAGCCAGTGCGCCGGGTCGAGTTCCGCCAGGTCGTGTCCGTCGACGCGGATGCGCCCGCGCTGGGCGCGGACGAAGCCGAGCAGCAGGTTGAGCGCGGTGCTCTTGCCGGCGCCGCTCGGTCCGACCAGCGCCGTGACGCGACCCGCCTGCAGCGTGAAGCTCGCACCTCGCAGCGCGTCGCGACCCGGCGCGTAGGCGAAATGCACGTCGTCGAAGCGCACGTCGAATGCGCGCCCGAGAATCGGACGGGCTGCGGCCCCGGCCGAGGCGGGCGCGGGCACGTCCAGCACGTCGATGATGCGCTCGGCCGCCGCGATCGCATCCATCCGCGCGTGGTAATGCGTGCCGAGCGTCCGCAGCGGGAGGTAGTACTCGGGGGCGAGGAGCAGGACGAACAGTCCGGTCTCGAGGCCCAGGTGGCCCTCGAGCAGGCGGAAACCGATCAGGACCGCGACCAGGGCGATGCCGACCGACGAGAAGAACTCGAGCATCAGCGAAGACAGGAATGCGACGCGCAGCACGGCCATCGTGCTGCGCCGGTACTCGTCGGAAACGCGCGCGATGACGTCGGCCTCGCGCCGCGATGCATTGAACACCTTCAGGGTGACGAGCCCCTGCAGCACGTCGAGGAAATGCGCACTCATCCGCGCCAGTTCCTTCCACTGTCGCTGGTTGCGCCGTTCCGCGCGGGTCCCGACCAGGATCATGAACACGATGATCAGCGGCGCGCTGCCGACCAGCACCAGGCCCGAGATCCAGTCGCGCGGGAGGACGAAGGCGAGGATCGCCACCGGCACGACCAGGGCCAGGGCCTTCTGCGGCAGGTAGCGCGCGTAATAGGATTCCAGTGCCTCGACGCCGTCGACCACGGCCGTGGCGACCTCGCCGCTGTGTCGGGTGTGCAGGAACACCGGGCCCAGCGCCTGCAGGTGGCCGACGAGCCGACCGCGCAGGTCCTCCTTGACCGCGAAGGCGCCGCGCATGGCGACCTGCTCGGCAAGGGTCGCCGCCGCATAGCGACCCGCGATGATCGGCACCAGCGGCCACAACTGCGGCAGGACCTGGGCGAGCGGCGTGCGGTGCAGGATCGCAGAGGCCAGGGTGCTGGCGAGCAACCAGCCCTGCGTGATCACCAGCAGCGCTGCCAGCGCTCCGAGGCCGATTGCACCGGCGATCGCACGCTGCGCGAGCGCGCGCTCGCCGTTCAGCCAGTTCTCGAATCTGCTGCCGCGCTCGCGTGCCATGACACCGCTATCGTACCGGGTTGCTCAGGCGCGAAAGAAGCAGGCGGCTTGCGCCGGCTGCCTCGCGGTCGTGAAGACGGCTACTCGCGCTTGAGACTCGGGAAGTCTTCCTCGAAATACTCGAGCGGCTCGCGCAGGCCGCGCTGGCGGCGCTCGGCCTCCGTCCTGCGCAGGTCGACGCGACGGATCTTCCCCGACAGCGTCTTGGGCAATTCGGTGACGAACTCGATCCTGCGCACCCGCTTGTAGGGGGCGAGCTGCCTGCGGGCGAAGGCGAGGATGTCCTCGGCCAGCGCGCTGCCCGGCTGGCTTGCGCCGGTCACGGTGACGAACGCCTTGGGCACCGCCAGCCGGACCGGATCGGGGCTGGGGACGATCGCCACTTCGGTGACGGCCTCGTGCTCGAGCAATGCGCTCTCGAGCTCGAATGGGCTGATCCGGTAATCGGAAGCCTTGAACACGTCGTCGGCGCGTCCGACGAAGGTCACGTAGCCGTCGGCGTCGCGCGTCGCGGTGTCGCCGGTGTGGTAATGGCCGTCGCGCATTGCCTGTGCGGTCGCCGCCGGACTGTCCTCGTATCCTTGCATCAGTCCCAGCGGGCGTGCCGAGAGGTCGAGGCAGACTTCGCCTTCGTCCGCAACGCGGCCGTCGATGTCGAGCAGGGTCACCCTGTAACCGGGCAGCGGCCGACCCATCGATCCGGGCTTCAGCCGCTGACCGGGCGGGTTGCCGAGCAGCGCCGTCGTCTCGGTCTGGCCGTAGCCGTCGCGCAGCGTGATCCCCCATGCGTCGCGCACCTGCTCGATGATCTCGGGGTTGAGGGGCTCGCCGGCGCCCACCAGCTCACGCAGCTTGAGCCGTCCGCGACAGGCGGCGAGGTCCTCCTGGATCAGCAGCCGCCACACGGTGGGCGGTGCGCACAGCGTCGTGACGCCGTAACGCTCGAGGACCGCGAGGAGGCCCACGGCGTTGAATCGCGCGCTGTTGTAGATGAACACGCAGGCGCCGGCGTTCCACGGTGCGAACACGCAGCTCCACGAGTGCTTGGCCCATCCCGGCGACGAGATGTTGAGGTGCACGTCGCCGGGCATGAGCCCGATCCAGTACATCGTCGACAGGTGGCCGACCGGATAGGTCTGGTGCGTGTGCAGCACCAGCTTGGGTTTCGACGTGGTGCCCGAGGTGAAATAGAGGAGCAGCGGGTCACTCGCCTGCGTCGGGGCGTCGGGGGTGAACCCGACCGGAAAGCGGTCGGCTGCGTCGTGGCGGGTCCAGCCCGGCTGCGGCGCACCGACGCAGATCCGCGTATAGCTGCCTGCCACGTCGGCGAACTTCGGCACGTGGGCGCTCGCGGCGACGACGTGCCGCA
>DATGDG010000487.1:0-7750 GCA_035311025.1 Casimicrobiaceae bacterium | reverse complement strand
ACGGCCCGCTGCGCAACGTCCTGGGGATGAGCCGCATCCGCGTCGCCTACACGGCGGGCGCGGCGATCGGGCCCGACCTGTTCCGCTTCTACCGCTCGATCGGCATCAACCTCAAGCAGCTCTACGGCTCGACCGAGACCTGCGCCTACGTCTGCCTGCAGCCGGATCGCGCGGTGAGGCTCGACAGCGTCGGCATCCCGGCGCCGGGCGTCGAGCTTCGCATCGCGGACAGCGGCGAGGTCCTGGTGCGCGGGCCGATGCTGCTGAAGGAATACTACAAGCGGCCCGACGCGAGCGCCGAGTCGATCGACGCCGCCGGCTACTTCCACACCGGCGATGCGGGTTACATCGACGACAGCGGGCAGCTGCGGATCATCGACCGCGCCAAGGACGTCGGCAAGCTCGCCTCCGGCGCGCTGTTCGCCCCCAACTACATCGAGAACAAGCTCAAGTTCTTCCCCCACATCAAGGAAGCGGTCGCGTTCGGCGACGGGCGCGACCGGGTCTGCGCGTTCATCAACATCGACGTCGGATCGGTCGGCAACTGGGCCGAGCGGCGGGGCCTGCCCTACTCGGGCTACACCGACCTCGCCGGCAAGCCCGAGGTCTACGCGCTGGTCCGTGAGTGCGTCGAGCAGGTCAACGCGGAGCTCGCGACCGAACCGGGCCTCGCGGAATCGCAGCTGCACCGGTTCCTGATCCTGCACAAGGAGCTCGATCCCGACGACGACGAGCTCACCCGCACGCGCAAGGTGCGCCGCGGCTTCGTCGCCGAAAAATACGCGGTGCTGATCGACGCCCTCTATGCCGGGCGCAGCGTCGAGCACGTCGAGACCGTGGTGAAGTTCGAGGACGGGCGCTCGGGCCTGGTCGCAGCCGACCTGCGCATCGAGGACGCGACGACGTTCCCCGCGCAGCCGGCGAAGGCGGCATAGGCACGCCGGGCGCGGAAGACGACACGATGACGACATCCGCGCGCAGCGCCGGCGACGCGATCCTCGCGCTGGAGCACATCTCGCTGTCCTTCGGCGGCGTCAATGCGCTGTCCGACATCAGCTTCGACGTGCGCGAGCACGAGGTGCGGGCGATCATCGGCCCCAACGGCGCCGGCAAGAGCTCGATGCTCAACGTGATCAACGGCGTCTACCGGCCGCAGCAGGGGACGATCCTCTGGCGCGGGCAGCACCGGCACGGCATGAACCCGCACGAGGCCGCGGCCGCCGGGATCGCGCGCACGTTCCAGAACATCGCGCTGTTCAAGGGCATGAGCGTGCTCGACAACATCATGACCGGACGCAACCTGAAGATGAAGGCGAGCTTCCTCGAGCAGGCGATCTGGATCGGGCGCGCGAAACGCGAGGAGCTTGCGCACCGCGCCAAGGTCGAGGAGATCATCGACTTCCTCGAGATCCAGCACGTCCGCAAGACCCCGGTCGGGCGCCTGCCCTACGGGCTGCAGAAGCGGGTCGAGCTTGCGCGGGCGCTCGCCGCCGAGCCCTCGCTGCTGCTGCTCGACGAGCCGATGGCCGGGATGAACGTCGAGGAGAAGCAGGACATGTGCCGCTTCATCCTCGACGTCAACGAGCAGTACGGGACGACGATCGTGCTGATCGAGCACGACATGGGCGTGGTCATGGACATCTCCGACCGCGTCGTCGTGCTCGACTACGGCAGGAAGATCGGCGACGGCGAGCCCGCCCAGATCCGCGGCAACCAGGCGGTGATCGACGCGTACCTCGGGGTGGCGCACTGATGGGATTCTTCTTCGAGGTCCTGATCGGCGGCCTGCTGTCCGGCGTCATGTATTCGCTGGTCGCGCTGGGCTTCGTGCTGATCTACAAGGCGTCGGGCGTCCTCAACTTCGCGCAGGGATCGCTGGTGTTCTTCGCCGCGCTGACCTTCGTCGGCCTGATGGAACACCACCTGTCGTTCGGCGCTGCGCTGGTCGTGACGCTGCTGGTGATGATCGCCGCGGGACTCGCGATCGAGCGCTTCGTGCTGCGGCCCCTGGTCAACCAGCCGCAGATCTCGCTGTTCATGGCGACGATCGGCTTGTCGTTCTTCATCGAGGGCCTGGCGCAGCTCGTGTGGGGTGCGAGCGTGCGCGGGCTCGACCTCGGCATCCAGGACGAGCCGATCGCCTGGATCTCCGACCGGACCGGGATCAGCGTCTCCAAGTTCGACCTGATGGCCGCGGGCATCGCCGCGGCGCTGGTGGCCGTGCTCGCGCTGTTCTTCAATCGCACGCGCATCGGCCGCGCGCTGCGCGCGGTCGCCGACGACCACCAGGCCGCGCTTGCCGTCGGCATTCCTCTGCAGCAGATCTGGGGGATCGTCTGGGCGGTCGCGGGCTTCGTCGCGCTGGTCACCGGGCTGCTGTGGGGGGCGCGCAACGGCGTGCAGTTCGCGCTGACCTTCGTCGCGTTGAAGGCGCTGCCGGTGCTGATCCTCGGCGGCTTCGAATCGATCCCCGGCGCGATCGTCGGGGGCCTGATCATCGGCGCCACCGAGAAGCTCGCCGAGGTCTTCGTCGGTCCCTATTTCGGCGGTGGCATCGAGGGCTGGTTCCCCTACGTCCTCGCGCTGCTGTTCCTGCTGGTGCGGCCCGAGGGGCTGTTCGGCGAGAAGATCATCCGCAGGATCTAGGACGCCACCGAAATGCTCTACCGCGAAGCCGGACAGTTCAAGGAAAGCTACGCCGCGGATTCGGCGATCTTCCCGATCCTCCAGGATCGCATCGGCGTCGCGCTGATCGTGCTGGTCGCGTTCGTCGTGATCCCGCTGGTGGCGACCCCGTACCTGTTCTCGGCGATCCTGATCCCCTGCCTGATCCTCGCGCTCGCCGCGCTGGGTCTCAACCTGCTGACCGGCTACGCGGGGCAGCTGTCGCTGGGTGCGGCGGCGTTCATGGCCGTCGGCGCGTTCATGTCCTACAACTTCGCGCTGCGCATCCCGCACATCCCGCTGCTGCTCGCCTTCGTCGGCGGCGGCCTGTCCGCCGCGGCCGTGGGCATCCTGTTCGGATTGCCGAGCCTGCGCATCCGCGGCTTCTATCTCGCCGTTGCGACGCTGGCCGCGCAGTTCTTCATCGTCTGGTGCCTGACCAAGGTCGGCTGGTTCACCGACAACAATCCGTCGGGCGTGATCACCGCGCAGGCGATCGTCATCGCCGGCTACGCGTTCGACACGCCCCAGGAGAAATACCTGCTGGTGCTGTCGATCGTCGCCCTGATGGCGCTGGCGGCCAAGAACATGGTGCGCGGCAACGTCGGACGGCAGTGGATGGCGATCCGCGACATGGACGTCGCCGCCGAGGTGATCGGCATCCGGCCGATGCGGACCAAGCTGCTCGCGTTCGCGATCAGCTCGTTCTACTGCGGCGTCGCGGGTGCGCTGTTCGCCTACGCCTATCTCGGCACCGTCGAACCCGAGGCCTACAGCCTCGACCTGTCGTTTCGCATCCTGTTCATGATCATCATCGGCGGCATCGGGACGGTGATGGGGGCGTTCCTCGGCAGCGCGTTCATCGTCGTGATCCCGATCGCGCTCTCCACCTTCGTCGAGTTCCTCGACGACACGCTGCACCTGGGCGTGCCGAGTAGCGTATCGTCCAACCTCGAGCTGATGGTGTTCGGCGCACTGATCATCTTCTTCCTGATCGTCGAGCCGCACGGGCTCGCGCGCATCTGGCAGATCACCAAGGAGAAGCTCCGGCTGTGGCCGTTTCCGCATTGACGGCGGTGCGGCCCGCCTCGGGCCGTCCGGTCCGGTGCCCGGGGCCGTGCGGTACCTGCGAGACTGGGCAGGAACAAGAGCATCGGTGGTAGAGCGTTTCATTCCGGCCTGCAGATGGGCCTGTGGCGCAACAAAGGAGGAAGTCATGAAGTGGTTCTTGCGAGCGTTGTTGGGTATCGCCCTCGCTGCCGCGGCAAGCGTCGCGACCGCGCAGGGTGAGCAGTTCATTCCGCTGCTTTCGTACCGCGTGGGCCCCTACGCGGCGGGCGGGTCGGGCTACTTCGGCGGGGCGATCGACTATTTCACGCTGGTCAACATGAACGGCGGCATCAACGGCGTGAAGATCCTGTGGGAGGAATGCGAGACCGAGTACAACGCCGCGCGCGGCGTCGAGTGCTACGAGCGCCTCAAGACGCGCCATGGCGGCGCCAGCACCGTCGAGCCGCTGTCGACCGGCATCGCCTACGGCCTGTTCGAGCGCGTCGCGCAGGACAAGATCCCGATGACGACCAACGGCTACGGTCTCGCGATCTCCGCCGACGGGCGCGTCTTCCCCTGGGTGTTCCCGCTGGGGACGACCTACTGGGACCAGGCGGCCGCGATGGTCGCGTACCTGGGCCAGAAGGCTGGCGGCGAAGCGAAGCTCAAGGGCAAGAAGATCGCGTTCCTCTACCACGACTCGGCCTACGGCAAGGAACCGATCCCGGTGCTGGATGCGCTCGCGGCCCGCGACGGCTTCACGCTGGTCAAGATCCCGATCACGCCTCCGGGCACCACGCAGGAATCGCAGTGGCTGCAGGTGCGCCAGCAGAATCCCGATTACGCGATCCTGTGGGGTTTCGGCGTGATGAATCCCGTCGCGATCAAGACCGCGGCCAAGCTCGGCTACCCGCGTGACCGGATCATCGGTGTTTGGTGGGCGGGCTCCGAAGAGGACGTGATTCCCGCGGGTGCGGCGGCCACGGGCTACGTCACCGCGGCGTTCTCGTCGGGGGGCACGAACTTCCCGGTCATGCAGGAGATCGTGAAGAAGGTCTACGGGGCGGGCAAGGGCAACCTCGAGGACAAGTCGCGCATCGGATCGATGTACCACACCCGCGGCGTCACCTACGGGATCATGATCGTCGAGGCGATCCGCCAGGCCCAGGCCCATTTCGGCAAGGGCAAGGTGATGACGCCCGAGCAGGTGCGCTGGGGACTCGAGCACATCGACCTGACCGAGGCGCGGCTGAAGGCGCTGGGCGCCGCCGGGCTGTTCCCGCCGGTCAAGACGAGCTGCGCCGATCACGAAGGCTCGGGCATGGTCAAGTTCCAGCAGTGGGACGGCAAGGAGTTCAAGACGCTGACGCCGTTCATGGCCGGCGACCGCGCGTTCGTGCACCAGATGGTCGTGCAGGGCGCCGACAAGTACGCGGCCGAGAAGAAGATCACGCCGCGCGATTGCAGCAAGGAGATGTGATCTGCCGGCTCCGGGCGGCGGCCCCCTGGGCTGCCGTCCGGGCGGCGAAAGGCTTCGCATGGACGCACAGCCCGATCCTGCGCGACAGGTCGCCCTGTCAGTCAACAACATCGAGGTCATCTACGACCACGTGATCCTCGTGCTGCGCGGCGTGTCGCTCGACGTGCCGGAAGGCGGCATCGTCGCGCTGCTCGGCGCCAACGGCGCCGGCAAGACGACGACGCTGAAGGCGATCTCGAACCTGCTTCATGCCGAGCGCGGCGAGGTGACCAAGGGCGCGATCGAGTTCCGCGGCCAGCGGGTCGACCGGCTGACGCCCAACGACCTGGTGCGGCGCGGCGTGTGCCAGGTGATGGAGGGTCGGCACTGCTTCGCCCACCTGAGCGTCGAGGAGAATCTGCTGACCGGGGCCTTCACGCGCAAGGGCTCGCGCGCGGAGACCGCGCAGGCGCTGGAGAAGGTCTATCACTATTTTCCCCGGCTCAAGGAACGCCGCGCGAGCCTCGCCGGGTACACGTCGGGCGGCGAGCAGCAGATGACCGCGATCGGGCGCGCGTTGATGGCGCATCCGTCGATGATCCTGCTCGACGAGCCGTCGATGGGACTTGCACCGCAGATCGTCGAGGAGATCTTCGAGATCGTCGGCGACCTGAATGCCCGGGAACGCGTGTCGTTCCTGCTCGCCGAGCAGAACACGATGGTCGCGCTGCGGCACGCGAACTACGGGTACATCCTGGAGAACGGCCGCGTCGTGATGGACGGGCAGGCATCCGCGCTCGCGAGCAACGAGGACGTCAAGGAGTTCTATCTCGGGCTGTCGACGGCCGGGCGCAGGAGCTTCCGCGACGTCAAGCATTACCGCCGACGCAAGCGCTGGCTCGCATGATGGACGAACACTACGACGCCCTCGAGACGCGCGACCCGGAGCAGCGCGAGCGCGAGCAGTTCGCGCAGCTCGGGCGCCAGCTCGCCCATGCGAAGGAGCGGTCACCGGCATTCGCCAGATCGCTCGCCGGGATCGATCCGGCCGAGATCATGTCACGCGAGGCACTGGCGCGGCTGCCGGTGCTGCGCAAGCCGCAGCTCGCCGAGCTGCAGAAGGAGGCGCGCCCGTTCGGCGGCCTCGCCGCGACGCGCTGGGGCGCGGTCCGGCGCGTTTTCGCGTCTCCCGGGCCGATCTACGAGCCGGAAGGCGCGGCATCCGACTACTGGCGATTTGCGCGCGGGCTGTACGCCGCGGGCTTTCGCGCAGGCGATCTCGTGCACAACTGCTTCTCCTACCACTTCACTCCGGCGGGCTCGATGTTCGAGACCGCGGCGCATGCGCTTGGATGCACGGTCTTCCCCGGCGGCACCGGCCAGACCGAGCAGCAGGTTGCCGCGATCGCCGACCTCCGGCCCAGCGCCTATGTCGGCACGCCGTCGTTCCTGCGGATCATCCTCGATCGCGCCGACGAGCTCGGTGTCGCCCTTCCGAGCCTCACCAAGGCGCTGGTGTCGGCGGAACCGTTCCCCGCATCGCTGCGCGATGCATTCGCCGCGCGCGGGATCCGCGGTTTCCAGGTCTACGGGACCGCCGATGTCGGGGCGATCGCGTACGAGACGTCCGCGCGCGACGGCCTGGTCGTCGACGAGGGCGCGCTGGTCGAGATCGTCCGGCCGGGCACCGGCGATCCGGTCGCGCCAGGCGAGGTCGGGGAGGTGGTCGTCACGCCGCTCGCCAACGTCGACTATCCGCTGATCCGCTACGGCACCGGCGACCTGTCCGCCACGCTCGCCGGCGCGTCGGCCTGCGGCCGGACCAACATGCGCATCAAGGGTTGGCTTGGCCGCGCGGACCAGGCGACCAAGGTCAAGGGCCTGTTCGTGCATCCGGCCCAGGTCGCGGCGATCGTCAGGCGCCATCCCGAGGTCCGCCGCGCGCGGCTCGTCGTCGACAACCCCGGGGGGGCCGACCGGATGATTCTGCACGTCGAGGTGTCGGGCGTTGCGCCTGCGCTCGCGGATTCGATCGTCGAATCGATACGCGACGTGACCAAGCTTCGCGGCGAAGTCACGATTCGCGCCGTCGACGAGCTTCCGAACGACGGCAAGGTGATCGACGACCTGCGCAAGCTCGAGTGATGGGCCCGGCCGCCGAACCTGCATCGCAGGGGACAGCCGGGGGGGAGAAGGGAGGCGGGCACGGAAAACGTGGCCGCGGGAAGGCCCGTGCTAGGATTGCCTGTTCCCCGATTGCCCCGAACCGGCCGTGAATCCGTCCGCCGCTGGAACCGATCCGCTTGCGCCCCTGCATGACCAGACGCTGCGCAACATCGCTGCGTCGGGTGTCGTCAGGACCTTTCCCAAGAACACGATCCTGATCAACGAGGGCGACCTCGGTGACGCGCTGTATATCGTGCTGTCGGGACGCGTCAAGGTGTTCGCGAGCAATGAGGCCGGGCGCGAGTTCGTCATCGATTTTCACGGACCCGGCGAATACGTCGGGGAGATGTCCCTCGACGGGGCGCCGCGTTCGGCATCGGTGATGACGGTCGAGCCGACGACCTGCGCGGT
>DATGDG010000486.1:0-4840 GCA_035311025.1 Casimicrobiaceae bacterium | reverse complement strand
ACGGCGAGATCACGCCGAACGATCGGGAACCGGGACACGGCGTGGCCGACCGGGAGCGGCAGTCTCGCCAGCGAGGCCGCGTCGAGCTCGAACAGGATCGGCGCGGCAGGGAGATCGAAGTGCCGGACGAGCCGTGGATGGAGTTCGCCGATCCAGCCGGCGACCGTTCCGTCGACGATCACGTCGGCGCTGCGTCCGGGGTGCAGCCACGCCCGGGAGCACGCGCGTGTCGTGAGCGGCAGCGGTGCGGCGAGTGTCTCGAGGTCGTTCTTGACGTCGAAGAAATCGACCGGGCGGGTCCGAATTCCCCACTGCTCAGGGTCCGACGGGCCGAAGGCGAGCCCGCCGATGCGGACCGGCTGCGCGAGGTCCTCGCGCGTGAACACGCGTCCGGTCTCGAAGATCCGCACGCGCGCCAGCTTGCGTTTGACGTTGGTCTGCAGCACCTCGATCAGGCCCGGCAGCAGCGTCGTGCGCATGACATCGAGCTGCGCGGCGATCGGGTTCAGCACGGCGATCGGCTTGCCGCCGGGATCGAGTGCCGCCTCGGCGCTCGATGCGACGAAGCTGAAGGTGATCACTTCCTGCCAGTCGAGCGCAGCGAGGCGCCGCCGCAGCACGCCGACGCCGCGCGCGCGCTCCGGGGCCGGCAGCATCCGTTGCAGGTGCGTGCCGGGCGCGGTCGGGATCGCGTCGTAGCCGTAGATCCGCGCCACCTCCTCGATCAGGTCTTCCTCGATCGCGAGGTCGAAACGGTACGAGGGCGGCGTGACGATGAAGTCGTCGCCCTGGCGGCGGAAGGGCAGGGCGAGCCGCGTGAAGACGTCGGCGATGGCGTCGGGCGGCAATGCGACGCCGAGCACCCGGGTGGCGCGCGCGCTGCGCAGCAGGACGGGCTTGCGCGGCGGCAGCGGGCCGGTGAGGTCCGACAGCGGGCCCGCGCGGCCTCCGCAGATGTCGAGGATCAGCTGGGTGGCACGTTCGACGCCGGCGGGGCCGAGCGCGAAATCGACGCCGCGCTCGAAACGGTAGCCGGCATCGCTTACGAAACCCAGGCGCCGCATCTTGCCCTGGATGACTGCAGGGTTCCAGAACGCGCCTTCGAGGAATACCGTCGACGTGTCGTCGGCGATGCCCGAGTGCTCGCCGCCCATGATGCCGGCCAGCCCCAGCGGCTTGACGCTGTCGCAGACCATCAGCAGGTCGGGCTCGAGGTCGAGGATCTGGCCGTTCAGCAGCGTCAGCGTCTCGCCTTCGCGGGCGAAGCGAACGACGATGTCGCCGACGAGCAGGCGTGCATCGTAGGCGTGCAGCGGCTGCCCGAGTTCGAGCATCACGTAGTTCGTGATGTCGACGACCGCGGAGATCGAACGGATGCCCGAGCGCTCGATGCGCTCCTTCATCCACGCCGGCGTCGGCGCGCGGGCGTCGATGCCTTCGATGATCCGCGAGGCGAAGCGCGGGCAGGCGTCCTCGTCCTCGATGCGCACGGCGCGCGTCGCCTCGCTGTCGATCGGCACCGGTGCGATTGCCGGCAACGCGGCAGGAGCGCGGGTGATCGCCGCGACCTCGCGGGCGATGCCCACCATCGACAGGCAGTCGGGGCGGTTGGGCGTCAGCTTGATGGTGATCAGCGCGTCGTCGAGCGCGAGCGCATGCCGCAGGTCGCTGCCTGGGCGCAGGTCCCCCGGCAGCACGAGCAGGCCGGAGGCGTCGTCGGCGAGTCCGAGTTCCCGCGCCGAGCACAGCATTCCCTGCGATTCGACTCCGCGCATCGTCGTCCGGCGGATCGTCAGCTCGCCGGGGAGCTTCGCGCCCTCGAGCGCGCAGGGGACGCGGATCCCCGCGGCAGCGTTGGGAGCGCCGCAGACGATCGAGAGGCGCTCGGCGCGACCCACGTCAACCGTGCACACGCGCAGGCGGTCGGCGTCGGGGTGCTTGTCGACGCTCTCGATCCGGCCGACGACGACACCCGAGAATGCGGGCGCCGCGGCACCCACGTCCTCGACCTCGAGTCCCGCCATCGTCAGCGCGTCGCACAGCCCGGCGGTGTCGAGCGGGGGGTCGACCAGCGTGCGCAGCCAGCGTTCGGAGAATTTCATCGGATCAGGCAAACTGCCGCAGGAATCGCAGGTCGTTCTCGTAGAAGAGCCGCAGGTCGTCGACGCCGTAGCGCAGCATCGCGAGGCGATCGGGGCCCATGCCGAAAGCGAAGCCCTGCCAGCGCTCGGGATCGATGTTGACCATTCGCAGCACGTTCGGATGGACCTGTCCGGCGCCGGCGATTTCCAGCCAGCCGCCGTCGCCGAATCGCATGTCGATCTCGGCGGAGGGCTCGGTGAACGGGAAGAACGACGGCCGGAAGCGCAGCGTCAGATCGTCGCGCTCGAAGAAGTTGCGCAGGAATTCGCTGAACACGCTCTTCAGGTCGGCGAACGACACGTCGTCGGCGATCCACAGGCCCTCGACCTGGTGGAACATCGGCGAGTGCGTGGCGTCGCTGTCGACCCGGTAGACGCGTCCGGGCGCGATGATGCGGATCGGCGGTGCATGGGTCTCCATGTAGCGGATCTGGATCGGCGACGTGTGCGTGCGCAGCACCATGCCGCCGTCGACGTAGAACGTGTCGTGCATCGAGCGCGCCGGGTGGTTCTCCGGCGTGTTGAGCGCGGTGAAGTTGTGGAAATCGTCCTCGATCTCGGGGCCGTCGGCGACGTCGAACCCGAGCGAGCCGAACAGCATTTCGATCCGCTCGAGCGTGCGCGTCAGCGGATGCAGGCCGCCGCTGCCGCGGCCGCGACCGGGCAGCGACACGTCGAGCGCGTCGGCGGCGAGCTGCGAGGCGAGCTTCGCCTCCGCCAGCGCTTCGCGCCGCGCGGCGAGGGCGCCTTCGAGCTTGGTCTTGGCCGCGTTGATCCCGGCGCCTGCCGTCGCGCGCTCGGCTGGAGGCAGCTGGCCGAGCGTCTTCAGCTGCGCCGTCAGCGCGCCCGCCTTGCCCAGGTATTTCGCCTTGGCGTTCTCGAGTCCGGCGGGGTCGGTGCACGCGGCGAAATCGGCGAGCGCCGCGGCGACGATCGCATGGAGTCCGTCTTGCTGCATGGCCTGGTCCGTATGCGTGGGGCGGGGCGCAGAAACAAAAAAGGGAGGCGGGTCTCGCCTCCCTGTCGTTTGCGCGGATCGGTCAGGCGAGGGAGGCCTTGGCCTGCTCCGCGATCTTGCCGAACGCTGCCTTGTCGTGGACGGCGAGATCGGCCAGCACCTTGCGGTCGATGTCGATCGACGCCTTCTTCAGCCCGTTCATGAACGCGCTGTACGACAGGCCGAGCTCGCGCGCGGCGGCGTTGATCCGCGCGATCCACAGGGCGCGGAATTCACGCTTCTTCTGCCGGCGGTCGCGGTACTGGTACTGGCCGGCCTTCATCACCGCTTCCTTGGCGATGCGGTAGACGCTGCTCCGGCGGCCGCGATAACCCTTGGCCTGGGCGAGGACCTTCTTGTGCCGCGCGCGGGCGGTCACACCACGTTTGACTCGGGGCATGGCGGCTCCTTACGCGTAGGGCAGCATCGCTGCAACCGCATTGGCGTTCGTCGAATGGACGCCCGCTGCGCCGCGCAATTGCCGCTTGTTCTTGGTCGACTTCTTGGTGAGGATGTGGCGCTTGAACGCCTGCGAGCGCTTGACCGAACCGCTGCCGCGCACGCGGAAGCGCTTCTTGGCGCCCGACTTGGTCTTCATTTTCGGCATGGTGCCGTTTCCTATGGTTTGTCACCCACGGCGGTGCTCTCTCGCGGATGGTCCGGCGGAGAGGCTTTGGCGCCTTGCGGCTTACCGTCCTCGGGCTTGTCCTGGTGATGCGTCTTCGGCAGCGTCTTCTTCGGGGCCAGCAGCATCACCATTTGCCGGCCTTCGAGCCTTGGAAATTGTTCGACGATTGCATACGGATCGAGGTCGCCGCGAATTCTCTCGAGCAGGCGCACCCCGAATTCCTGGTGTGCCATCTCGCGGCCGCGGAACCGCAGCGTCACCTTCGCCTTGTCGCCTTCGGCGAGGAAGCGGGTCAGGTTGCGCAGCTTGATCCTGTAGTCGCCCTCGTCCGTGCCAGGCCGGAACTTCACTTCCTTGACCTGGATCTGCTTCAGCTTGAGCTTCGCCTCGTGCTGCTTCTTCGCCTCCCGGTACTTGAATTTGCCGTAATCCATGATCCGGCAAACCGGGGGCTGTGCCATCGGGGCGATTTCGACGAGATCGAGCTCGGCGGCCTCCGCCTTGGCCAGGGCCTCGGAGAGCGAAACGATACCGAGCTGTTCACCTTCGATGCCGACGAGTCGGATTTCGGGGGCGTTGATCTCGCCGTTCAGTCGTTGATGCTGCTTGTCCAGTGCTATTGCGTTATCTCCGTCAGTTCAATAGGCCCGCGATTCGAGAAAAATCCATTGATTCTAATGGGTTTTTCCTGCCACCTCCGCCTGGAGGCGGGAGAGCAAGGCGGGCAGGGACATCGTCCCCAGATCCTCGCCGCTGCGGGTACGCACAGCCACCGTCTGGTTCTGCGCTTCCTTATCGCCAACGATCAGCTGATAGGGAAGCTTTTGGAGGCTATGTTCTCGAATTTTATAGGTAATTTTCTCGTTGCGCAAATCGGAGCTCACCCGCAGACCGGCGTCGCGCAACGTCTGCACGACCTGCGTCGCGTAGTCACGCTGCCGGTCGGTGATCGTCAGGACCATCGCCTGGACCGGCGCGAGCCACAGCGGCATCGCGCCGGCGTGGTTTTCGATCAGGATGCCGATGAAGCGTTCCAGCGATCCGACGATCGCGCGGTGCAGCATCACCGGGACC
>DATGDG010000485.1:0-8190 GCA_035311025.1 Casimicrobiaceae bacterium | reverse complement strand
GCCCATACAAAAAGATCTACTACAACTGGCAGAGCGGCAAGGCCGAGAAGTGCATCTTCTGCTACCCGCGGATCGAGGCCGGCCAGCCCACCGTCTGCTCGGAGACTTGCGTCGGACGCATACGCTACCTGGGCGTGCTGCTCTACGACGCCGACCGCATCGAGCAGGCCGCAAGCGTCGAGCGCGACCGCGACCTGTACCAGGCGCAGCTCGACGTGTTCCTCGATCCCCACGACCCCAGGGTCATCGAGCAGGCGCGCCGCGACGGGGTGCCGGCCGCATGGCTGGAGGCGGCCAAGGCGAGCCCGGTCTACAAGATGGCCGTCGACTGGAAGGTTGCGCTGCCGCTGCATCCCGAGTACCGGACGCTGCCGATGGTGTGGTACGTGCCGCCGCTGTCCCCGATCACCTCGGCGGCCAACGCCGGGCAGATCGGCGCCAACGGCGAGATTCCCGAGGTGCGGCAGCTGCGCATCCCCGTGCAGTACCTCGCCAACCTGCTGACCGCCGGCGACACGCTCCCCGTGCTGCGGGCGCTCGAGCGGATGCTGGCGATGCGCGCCTACCAGCGCGACAAGCACGTCGAGGGACGGCAGAACCTGGCCGTGCTGGACCAGGTCGGCCTGACTGCGGCCGAGGTCGAGGACATGTACAGGGTGATGGCGATCGCCAACTACGAGGACCGCTTCGTGATCCCGACGACGCACCGCGAGTACGCGGAGAACGCCTACGACCTGCGCGGCGGATGCGGCTTCTCCTTCGGCAACGGCTGCTCGGATGGCGCGAGCGAATCGAGCCTGTTCGGTGGCACGAAGAAGCGGACGATCCCGATCAAGGCGGCCGTATGAAGGCCGGAACGAAAGGCACCGCCGTGGCTCACGAGCATCGTCACCGCAGGGCGCTGCGTGCGCTGGCGGCGCTCCTCCAGTATCCGGATGCGCAGCTGCGCGCCGCGCTGCCCGAGATCGCCGATGCGATCGACGGCGAGCGCGCGTTATCGCGCTCCCGCGGCGCCGAGCTCGTCGCGCTTGCGCGGAGGATCGCCGCGGCGGATCCCTACGATGCCGAGGCCGACTACGTCGACACCTTCGACCGCGGGCGCGCGACGTCGCTGCAGGTGTTCGAGCACGTCCACGGCGACTCGCGCGAGCGCGGCGCGGCGCTGGTCGACCTGCGCAGCATGTACGCGCAGGCGGGACTGCGGCTCGCGGACGGGGAGATGCCCGATCACCTGCCGGTGATCCTGCAATTCGCGTCGACCCAGCCCGAGCACACCGCGCGCGAGTTCCTGGGCGAACTCCTGCATGTGCTTTCCTCGATCTTCAGCGCGCTCGTCGCCAGGCAAAGCCCGTATGCGTCGGTGCTCGCCGCGGTGATCGAGCTCGCGGGTGGCAAGGCCGAAGCGGTGCCGGTCGCGGCTGAGCCCGCGCTCGACGAAGCCTGGGCCGAGCCGCCGGCGTTCGACGGTTGCAGCGTGCATGGCCAGGCGGGTCCCCAGGGACTGGCCAGCGTCCCGCAGCCGATCCGCATCGTCCGCAAGTCCTCGCTTCCCGAAGGAGTCAAGGCATGAACCACTGGCTCGACACCCTGCTCTTCGGCTATTACCCGTACGTCTGTCTCACCGTGTTCCTGCTCGGGAGCCTGATTCGCTTCGACCGCGACCAGTACACGTGGAAGAGCGATTCATCGCAACTGCTGCGCCACGGACAGCTGCAATGGGGCAGCAACCTGTTCCACGCCGGCGTGCTGTTCCTGTTCTTCGGGCATGCATTCGGCATGCTGACGCCGCATGCAGTCTACGAGCCTTTCATCGATGCCGGCTCGAAGCAGCTGCTGGCGATGGTGTCGGGCGGCATCGCCGGCGTCCTCGCGTTCATCGGCATCACGCTGCTGCTCCACCGGCGACTGTTCGATCCGCGGATCCGCAGGACCTCGAAGACCAGCGACATCGTGATCCTCGAGCTGCTGTGGCTGCAGCTCGCCCTCGGGCTCGCGACGATCCCGATGTCCGCCCAGCACCTCGATGGATCGATGATGCTGCTGCTCGCCGGCTGGGCGCAGCGCATCGTGACCTTCCGTTCCGGCGCAGTCGAGCTGCTGGCCGGGGCGAGCTGGGTGTTCAAGCTGCACATGTTCCTCGGGATGACGATCTTCCTCGTGTTTCCGTTCACGCGGTTGGTCCACGTCTGGAGCGGCTTCGGGACGCTGGCGTACGTCCTGCGCCCCTACCAGCTGGTGCGAAGCCGGCGCATCGGGCTGCCGCGCAGCCGGAGTGCCGCGCCATGATCAGGACCGAAGGCGTACCGACGGCGAGCGTCAATGGCGTGCCGCTGCACGGCGCGGATGCGGTGCCCGACGCGGTGGAGCTTCGCCAGCGCGCCTGCACCGAGCTGCTGCGCCAGGCCGCGCAGCGCGCGGGACTGCTGCCGGTGGGCGACGTCCCGGCCACGGACGGAACGATCAGCGCTGCCGCCGCCGCGGCGATCGAGCAGCTGATCGATCGCGAGGTCGCCGTTCCCGAACCGTCGGAAGAGGCCTGCCGCCGCCACCATGCCGCGCACCCTGAAAGCCATGGCGCCGGGGAACGCCTGCGGCTGCGCCACGTCCTGTTCGCGGTGACGCCGGGCGTCGACGTGAACGCGCTGCGCAAGCGCGCCGAGGCGCTGCTGGTGTCGCTGCGCTGCGCCGACCCCTCGACCGATGCGTTCGCCGACGCGGCGCGGCAGTGGTCGAACTGCCCCAGCGCCGGCCAGGACGGAGGCAAGGCCGGAGAACTGGGCTGGATGTCGCGCGAGGATTGTGCGCCCGAGTTCGCGCGCGAGGTATTCTCCCGCGACAGCGGCGCCCATGTGGGCGTGCTGCCGCAGCTGGTGCACAGCCGCTTCGGCCTGCACATCGTCGAAGTGCAGGCACGCGAGTCGGGCGACGCTGTGCCTTTCGAGCAAGTGCGCGCCGCGGTCGCCGGCGGCCTTCGCAACCAGGCGTTCGTCACTGCGCTGCGACAGTATCTTCGGCTGCTCGCAGGCGCGGCAGTGCTCGAGAACGTCGACCTCGATTCGGCCCCGTCGGCGCTGGTGCAATAGCCGCGACGGGTCGGGCGGGGGGGCTCGCCGACCGGCGCAAACGGCCCCGACGGGCACCGAGCATCCCAAGGCGATAGAATACCGTTCGCGACCCGACGACGCCCCTGCACTTCGGCCCGGACGCCGGGATGCTGGCGCAAGCGCATGAGATCATGGCCGCCGCCGGCCACTGCCGGGCCTTGTGAACACCACTTGGAGGATTGTATGAATCGGTACCTGTCCAGGCTTTCCCTTGCGGCCGCGCTGATCCCCGCCTGCGCGGCACTGACGTTCGCGACCCCGGCCGCCGCGACGATCACCCTCGGCGCCTCGGTCCAGATGTCGGGCGGGCTCGCCAACACCGGTCGCTACTACCACGACGGCTACCAGTTCGCGATCGACCAGATCAACAAGGCAGGCGGCATCAAGGTCGGCGGCAAGCAGGAGCAGCTGGCGCTCAAGATCCTCGACAACCAGTCCGACAACAACCTTTCGGTGCGCCAGTACACGCAGCTGGTGACCGACGACAAGATCAACCTGCTGCTCGGACCCTTCGCGAGCGATGCGGTGCTGGCGACCTCGTCGGTGGCCGAGAAGTACCAAGTGCCGATGATCCAGGGCGGCGGCGCATCGGACCAGATCTTCAGCCGCGGCTACAAGTACATCTTCGGGACCCTGCCGGTCGCGAGCAAATATTTCGAAAGCACGATCGCCGCAATGGGCAAGCTCAATCCCGCACCGAAGACCGTCGCGCTGCTCTTCGCCGACGACGCGTTCGACGTCGCGGTTGCCGACGGCACGCGCAAGCTGCTGCAGAAGGCTGGACTCAAGATCGTCCTCGACGAGCGCTACAGCAGCAATGCGTCCGACTTCTCGTCGCTGCTGTCGCGGATCAAGTCCGGGCAGCCCGATGCCGTGCTCGTCTCGGGTCACGAGACCGAGGTCCTGAACTTCATCCGCCAGGCCAAGAGTCTGGGGGTCAGCCCGCACCTCTACAGCTTCACCGTCGGGGTCCCCAGCGCCGACTTCCGCAAGGCCCTGGGCAAGGATGCCGACTACGCGTTCGGCATGACGTCGTGGCTGCCCTCGGCAGCGGAGAAGGACCCGTGGTTCGGCGACGCCGAGCAGTTCGCCAAGGCCTGGCATGCGCGCTTCGGCTACGAGCCGGACTACCACGCCGCTTCCGCGGTGGCCGACGTCGAGGCCTACGCCAAGGCGATCGAGGCGGCGGGTTCGACCGATCCGAAGAAGGTCCGCGATGCGATCGCGAAGCTCGACTTCCCGTCGCTCTACGGCCGCATCCACTTCGACGCCGTCGGGCAGATCGCCCTGCCGCAGACGGTGATCCAGGTGCAGGATGGCAAGGTCGTGCCGATCTACGGCGAGTCGGGGTTCGTCGGCAAGGCCCTCTACCCGATGCCGCCGTGGAGCAAGCGCTGAACGCAGCCATCGCGCCGCAGGGTCGGCTGCCCGAGCCGACCCGCGGCGATGTGCCCCGCCCGAGGCGGGGTGCATCGCCAGGCTCCCTGGCCCATCGCCTGCGCGGCTGACCGCGGCAAGACGACATGGATCTCCTCTGGCAGGGTCTCGTCAACGGCATTTTGCTCGGCGGCCTCTATGCGCTGATGGCGCTCGGCCTCGCGCTGGTGTGGGGCGTCCTGAACATCGTGAATCTCGCGCATGGCGCGTTCATCATGCTCGGGGGTTATGCCTGCTATTACCTGTTCACCGATCTGGGCGTCGACCCGTTCGTCGCGATGCCGATATCAATGGCGGCACTGTTCGCCTTCGGCTACCTGCTGCAGCGAAACCTGATCAACCTGGTCATCCGGGCGCCGATGTTCAACACCCTGCTGCTGACCTTCGGCCTCGACGTGGTGCTGACCTACTCGGCGCAGATCGCGTTCTCCGCCGATTTCCGCACGATCAATCCTTCGTATGCAGGGGCGCATTTCACCTGGCTGGGCGCAACGATCCCGCTGGTGCGCCTGATCGCATTCGGGATCGCGATCGCGCTGACGCTGCTGCTGTGGCTGTTCCTCGGGCGCACGAGGCTGGGGCGTGCGATCCGGGCCACCGCCCAGAACCTGGTCGCCGCCCGCCTCTACGGCGTCGAGCCGCGCAGCATCTACGCGCTGACCTTCGCAATCGGCGCCGCACTCGCGGGTGGCGCCGGCGCCCTCTACGGCGTCGTCTCGCAGCTCAATCCCTACATCGGCGTCAGCCTCACCGCCAAGTCGTTCGTGATCGCGATCATCGGCGGCCTCGAGAGCCCGCTTGGCGTGATCGCCGGCGGCATCATCCTGGGCCTCGTCGAGTCGATGACCTCGCTGTACGTCGGCGCGACCTACACCGACGTCGCGAGTTTCGGCATCCTGGTGCTGGTGCTGATCGTGCGCCCGACCGGTCTTTTCGGGAGGACCACATGAAGCCTCCGCTCGCGCGCGCAGGCATCGTCGCGGCGGTCGTCGTCCTGGCCGGCATACCGTGGCTCGCCTCGCCGAGTATCGTGCAATTCGGCATCAACATGCTGCTGCTCGCCGCCCTGGCCCAGGGTTGGAACATCATCGGCGGCTACACCGGCTACGCGTCTTTCGGCAATTCGGTGTTCTACGGCCTCGGCAGCTACGGCACCGCGATCGCGATGCTGCGTTGGCACCTTCCTTTCGGCATCGGACTCGTGCTCGGCACGGTGATCGCGGTCATCTTCGCGGCGCTGTTCGGACGCGCGATCCTGCGCCTTCGCGGCCACTACTTCGCGATCTGCACGCTGGGACTCGCCGAAGTGATGACGGCGATCGTGTCGAACCTCGAGATCACCGGACGCAACACGGGGCTGGTGCTGCCCCTCCTGCGCGGCGACGTGCTGTTCTACGAGCTTTCGTTGTCGCTGGTGGTCGTCGCGACGCTGATCGTGGCGTGGATCGCGCACAGCCGCTTCGGCTACGGGCTGATCGCTATCCGCGAGAACGAGGAAGCCGCTGCCGCGATGGGTGTCGACACGACGCGCTACAAGGTGCTCGCGTTCTCGCTGTCGGCGGCGATCAGCGCGCTCGCCGGAGGCATCCACGCCTACTGGATCACGTTCATCGACCCGGTCAGCGCCTTCGACATCGGGCTCAACGTCAAGATGATCATCGTCACGGTGTTCGGGGGGCCCGGATCGATCCTCGGGCCGGTGCTGGGCGCCTTCGTGCTGTCCGCGATCTCCGAGGTCCTGTCGACCGAGATCTCGACCCTGGCAGGCCTGTTCTTCGGCGCGGTGATCGTCGTCGCCGTCGTGTTCATGCCGCGCGGCGTCGCCGACCTGATCCGGCGTTTCGACAAGTACCGCTGGCGTTACTTCGCCGAGAACGTCCGCGCCAACCGGCTTTGACACCGTGGAACCGATCCTCAGCGTTCGCCGCCTGACCAAGCGCTTCGCGGGCCTCACCGCGCTGTCCGACGTCAGCTTCGAGCTCGGCCGGGGCGAGATCCTCGGCCTGATCGGCCCCAACGGTGCTGGCAAGACGACGCTGGTCAACCTGATCAGCGGCGCGTTCCGGGCGAGCGAGGGCGAGCTCGTCTTCGAGGGCGCAGCGATCGGTGCGCTGCTGCCGCATCGTCGCGCCAAGCTCGGCATCGGCCGCACCTTCCAGATCATGCGGCCTTTCCCCGGCCTCAGCGTTCTCGACAATGTCGCGGTCGGCGCGCTGTTCGGCACCGGCGGCGGACATCGCCAGCTGGCAACCGCGCGCGAGCTGGCGCGGCAGAAGCTCGAGTTCGTCGGGCTGGCCCATCGCGCCGACCGTCCGGCCGAAGCACTGGGCGGTCCCGACCGCAAGCGCCTCGAGCTCGCCAAGGCGCTCGCGATGAGCCCCCGCCTGCTGCTGCTCGACGAGGTCATGGCGGGTCTCAACCTGGCCGAACTCGAAGCGGTGATCGCGATCATCCGGAAGGTCCGCGACGAAGGTGTCAGCGTCCTGGTCATCGAGCACGTGATGAAGGCAATCCGCAGCCTGTCGGATCGCCTGCTGGTCCTGCACCACGGCGAGAAGATCGCCGAGGGCGAGCCCCAGCGCGTGCTCTCCGACCCGACCGTCGTCGAGGCCTATCTCGGACGCAGGCGGGGTGCGGACGAGGAGCACCCACGATGAGCGAAGCATTGCTCACCGTGCGGGACCTCGAAGCCGGCTATGGCGAAATGCCGGTGCTGCGCGGCATCGGCTTCGACATCCGCGAGCGCGAGATCGTCGCGCTGGTGGGGAGCAACGCCGCCGGCAAGACGACGCTGCTGCGCGCCCTGTCGGGGGTCCTGCCGCACACCGGGACGATCCGGTTCGGGGACACCGGCATCGGCGGCCTGCCTTCGGACAGGATCTTCGCGCTGGGACTGGTCCAGGTGCCCGAAGGGCGGCAGTTGTTCGGCCAGATGACCGTGCAGGACAACCTGCTGATGGGCGCCTATCGACGCACCGGCCGCCTCGACCTCGCGCAGGACCTGGAGCGCGTCTACAGGCTGTTCCCGGTCCTCAAGGAGCGGCGCCGGCAGCTTGCCGGAAGCATGTCGGGTGGCGAACAGCAGATGTGCGCGATGGCACGCGCGCTGGTCGCGAGTCCCAGGCTGCTGATGATCGACGAGATGAGCCTCGGGTTGGCCCCCGCGATCGTCGACCAGCTGCTCGACGTGCTGCTCGAGATCCGCGACCAGGGCGTGACCGTGCTGCTCGTCGAGCAGGACGTGTTTTCCGCGCTGCGGGTCGCCGACCGCGGCTACGTCCTCGAATCCGGCGCGATCGTGCGCGAAGGATCGGCTCGCGACCTGGGCGACGACCCGGAAGTCCAGCGCGCCTACCTCGGCGTATAGGCTCCATCCAGGAACGCGGCGACGACCGGATCCTCGCGCAGGCGCGCGAGATCGTCCGCGCCCGGCAACTGCGGGCGATCGCGCTCCGCGTCGACCATGCACAGGAATCCCAGCGGAGCGTCGGGGGTGGCCCTGAATTGGTGCCAGGTCAGCGGCGGGACAGTCACGAGGTCGTAGATGTTCACCGGGTGAACCTGCCCGCCCACGAGCACGCCACCACGGCCGCGCAGGACCATCACCGCGTGCGCGTGCCGGTGCCGTTCGAGCGTCGAATTTCCGGCT
>DATGDG010000484.1:0-5905 GCA_035311025.1 Casimicrobiaceae bacterium | reverse complement strand
GAGAAACTTGTACAGCGCCTCGTGCTTCGGGTCCTCCGGTGGGACGTACTCGATCAATATCTTGCCCGGCCTGCCGGGCGCGACCTTCTCCGTGACTGCCATCGCGCTCGAGCACCAAACGAGTGCGCCGAGGGCGATCATTAGTATCCCTGAAAGCTTCGAGGAAGCCCGCATCGGACTCTCCTGGGTCAAGGCACGCGCGCAGCCGGAAGCGGAGCGCTCGCGGGCGGCGTGCGGGTCAGTCAAGCGTTACTTATTCGGCTCTTTCGCGTAGTCGCTTTCTTTCTTCTTCGGTTCCTTGGCGTAGTCGCTTTCCTTCTTCTTCTTGGATTCCTTGGCGTGATCGCTTTCCTTCTTCTTCTTCTTCGACTCTTTCGCGTAGTCGCTTTCCTTCTTCTTCATGGACTCTTTGGCGTAGTCGCTTTCCTTCATCTTCTCGGCGGAAATAGCGACGGTGCTGGTGGCCGCGAACAGCGCGGCGACGAGTACGGACAACAGGGCTTTCATCTGGCTCTCCTGGTATGGACGGTGGCGTACGATCCGGTGACGCTAACTTACAAGATGCGTAAGCTAGCTGGCCGGCGGCACCGCACTTTGACCTGCGTCAAGTCCACGTCAGGCAGATTGGGCAGCGGTCGGCATCAGAACCGGAAGTTGGCCGCCAGCCCGACGCCGCCGAAGCTCAAGTTGTCGACCAGCTTGTTGCCGCTCTGGCTGTAGTAGAGGTAGCGGTAGTCGAGGATGATCTCGCCCCAGTTGTAGGCGTAGCCGACGCCCGCGACCCCCTGCCAGGTGAAGGTGGACGAGCCTCCGCCGATGTCCGCGTAGTAATTGGCAAACCACCTGCCCTCGCCCAGCCCGACCCGCCCTTTCGCACCGACGATTCCGGTCCACACGCTCTCGGACTGCTCCACGCTGCCCGTCTGCGCGAAAGACGCGCTGCCGGCCGGGCCCGTGACGGTCGCCGCGAGCTGCCAGTCGGTCCTCGCTCTGAGGTCCAGATAGCGGAACCCGCCCATGAGATCGAGGCTCGCGCGCGGCACCTGGATCGCGGCGTAGCCGCCGATCATCGTCCACACCAGCCCTTTCAGCTCGCTGCTCGTCCCCGCGTTCAGGTCGGTGGTGGAGACGTTTACTGCGCCCGGGCCGGGATTGAAATCGACGCTGCGCACCGTGCTGTCCGTGCCGTGAAGGTCGAGATAGATCACGTCGGTCGCGATCAGCCAGCGGCTCTTGCGCGCCTCGGCCTTCAGCATGGCGGCGAAGGCGAGGTTCTCGAGCAGCGTGCTCGCGTCCACGCTGACGTTCGGGCTGCCCCCACCCGAGATTGGCGGCGCGTAATTCAGCTTGCCGTCGACGCTCGGCAGCCAGAAGTACGGCATGAGCGAATAGGTCCAGCGGTCGGCCGTCTGCGCCGCGGCGCGCAGCGGCGCGAGCAGCGCGAGTCCCGTCAGCAGGCTCGCGAGGGCGGCTCGAGTTCGCATCTTGCTTTTTCTACCGCGCAGGGTGTGCGCGACAGGATCTTGCGGCTGTCCCGTGCAAGTCAGTTTGACGCAAGTCAAGGGGTAGGCGCGACGCGCGGATAGTCTGTGGACCTCGCCTTTCCCACTCCGACCATGACTCGCTACCTCAAGGAACCGCTGCTGCATTTCCTTATCGCGGGCGCTCTGCTATTCGGGGCATACGCCTGGCTCAACCCGGCCTCGCGCGGCGTCGACGCCCAGTCGCGCCAAGTGCGCATCGGCCCGGGCGAGCTGCGGTGGCTCGCCGACACCTGGGAGCGCCAGTGGCATCGCCCCCCAACCACCGAAGAAATGCGCGGCCTGGTACTGGACCTGCTCAAGGAGGAGCTTTATTCCCGCGAGGCCCGCGCAATGCGGCTCGACGAGGACGACACCATCGTGCGCCGGCGGCTGACTCAGAAGCTCGAGTTCCTCCTGCAGGACACCGCACGGCTGGCCGAGCCGAGCGAAGCCGACCTGCAGCGCTTCTACCAGACCCATTCCGAGCGCTTCCGGAGCGAAGCGCGCATCTCCTTCACGCAGGTCTACTTCAGCCGTGAGCGCCGGCAGGACGCCGTGCGCGATGCCGGCATCGTCCTCGCGCGCCTGTCGAGCGCGGCACCGCCCAGCCCCGCGGCGGTAGGCGACGGTTTGCTCGTCGATTCCGAGTTTCGCGATGCTGACGAACAGACCGTGGCGGGCGCCTTCGGGCCGGACTTCGCGCACACGGTGCTCGCACTGCGGCCGGGCGCCTGGCACGGCCCGATCGCCTCGGGCTACGGCTTGCACCTGGTGTACGTGACCAAGGCGGTGCCCGCGCGCCTGCGCACATTCGCCGAGGTGCGCCCGCGCGTGCTCGAGCTCTGGCGCGAGCAGCAGCAGCGCGACGGCGAAAAGCGGCTATTCGCGCGGCTGACGCGCAAGTACGGCGTGGTCATCGAAGACAGCGTCAAGCCGCTCATCGCTCCTCTGGGCGTGGCGCAAATCGACGGGACGGCGCGATGAGGTGCTGCGTCGTGCTGTTGCTCGCCGCATTGGCCTGGCCGGTCGCGTGCCCCGCCCATGAAGTGCGCCCGGCGTTCCTCGAGTTGCGCGAAACGGTCCCGGCGGAGTTCAGCGTGCTGTGGAAGACGCCGATGCTGGGCGACGCGCGGCTGGCGCTCGAGGCGGAGTTTTCCGGCGACGTCACCGCGACCTCGCCGGTGGTCACGCGCACGCCGCCGGGCGCCGCGGTGCAGACCTGGACGATCCGGGCGCCGGCGCTGCGCGGCCAAACGCTGCGCATCGTCGGCCTAGAGGGCACGATGACGGACGCCCTGGTGCAGATCGAGTTCGCCGACGGCACAAGCTGGACGCAGCGCCTGACACCCCGCCAGCCCGTGGCGGTGATCCCGGCACAGCAATCGCCGTTCGCCGTGGCCGCGGTCTTCCTCAGGCTCGGCGTCGAGCATATCCTGACCGGGATCGACCACCTGCTGTTCGTGCTTGCGCTGCTCATTATCGCGCGCGAGCGCTGGCGGCTGCTGATGACGGTCACCGCGTTCACCGTCGCGCACAGCATAACGCTTGGCCTCGCCGCACTCGGATTCGTACACGTGCCGCAAGCGCCGGTCGAGGCGGTCATCGCGCTGTCGATCGTATTCGTCGCCGCGGAAATCCTGCGCGCGCGGGAAGGACGGCGGGGGCTCGCGGCGCGCGCGCCGTGGATCGTAGCCTTCACCTTCGGCCTGCTGCACGGCTTCGGTTTCGCCGGCGCGCTTGCCGAGGTGGGCCTGCCCGAGGGGCACATTCCGCTCGCACTCTTGTTTTTCAACTTCGGCGTGGAAGTCGGCCAGCTGCTGTTCATCGCGGCCGTGCTCGGCGGGCTCGCCTCGATCCGGCGCGTCCGATTCCGGTTGCCGCGCTGGGCAGAGCTCGTGCCGCCCTATGCGATCGGCAGCATGGCGATGTTCTGGGTCATCCAGCGCGTCGCGGCCTTCTAGTTCCATCGAGAAGTGAAACAAGACGGAGATCCACATGAATAGCAGACTCCCGTTGCGCGCAGTCGCCACTTTGTTCGCGCTCGCATCGTTCGTGCCGCTTGCGCTGGCGCAGGACGCCGGCGAGCTGACCAAGGAGGACGCGGCGAAGGTGTTTCCGGCCAAACCGCCGTATTCGCCGTACGCCGGGCGGAACTTCCCCACGCGGCCGTTCTTCGGCGACACGCACCTGCATACGTCGTTTTCCATGGATGCGGGCGCCGCCGGCGCACGCCTCACGCCGCGCGACGCCTACCGGTTCGCCCGGGGCGAGGAGATCATGGCCTCCTCCGGGCAGCCGGTGAAGCTGTCGCGGCCGCTCGACTTCCTCGTCGTGTCCGACCACTCCGACGGCTTCGGATTCTTCCCCCAGCTCATGAGCGCGGACCCGGAACTGCTCGCGACCGAGCAGGGCAAGCGCTGGTACGAACAGATCAGGGGCGGCAAGGGAGCCGAAGCCGCGTTCGACATAATCCAAAGCTTCAGCGCGGGCAAGCTGCCCAAGGGATTCCCGCTCCCCGGCACCAAGGCGTATCGCTCGGCCTGGGAAGAGGTGATCAAGGCCGCGGAGGCGTACAACGATCCCGGCCGCTTCACGGCCTTCATCGGCTTCGAGTGGACCTCGAACACGGGGGGCAACAACCTGCACCGCAACGTCATCTTCCGCAGCGACGGCAGCAAGGCGAGCCTCGTCGAGCCCTACACGACGCTCAAGCCCCTGGGCAGCGACAACCCCGAGGATCTCTGGAAGTGGATGGCGATGGTGGAAGAAAAAACGGGCAGCGAAGTACTCGCCATCGCACACAACGGCAACCTGAGCAACGGCACCATGTTTCCCGTGGTCGAGGCCTTCGGCAAGAAGGTCGACAGGAACTACGCGCAGACCCGCGCGCGATGGGAGCGGCTCTACGAAGCGACGCAGATGAAGGGGGACGGTGAAACGCACCCCTACCTCTCGCCCACCGATGAATTCGCCAACTTCGAGCGCTGGGACAAGGCCAACCTCGCCGTCACTCAGAAGCACACCAACGACATGTTCGAATTCGAGTACGCGCGCTCGGCGCTCAAGAACGGCCTGCTCCTCGAGCAGAAACTGGGCACGAACCCGTACAAGTTCGGCATGATCGGCAGCACCGACGCGCACACAGGGCTGTCCACGGCGGAGGAGGAGAACTTCTTCGGCAAGATCACCATCAGCGAGCCAAATCCCGAGCGTCTCAAAGGGACGTTCATGAACAACCCGAAGATCGGCGTCACCATCAAAGACTGGGAAGTCTCCGCTTCAGGCTATGCCGCGGTGTGGGCGACCGAGAACACGCGCGCAGCGCTCTTCGATGCGATGCAGCGTCGCGAGACCTACGCGACGACCGGCACGCGCATGATCGTGCGCTTCTTCGGCGGCTGGGACTTCGCGGCGAGCGACGCCCGCAACCGCCTGCCGGCGCAGATCGGCTACACGAAGGGCGTGCCAATGGGCGGCGACCTGTCGAGCGCGCCGAAGGGCAAGGCGCCGACCTTCCTTGTCGCCGCGCTCAAGGATCCCATCGGCGCGAACCTCGATCGCTACCAGATCGTCAAGGGCTGGCTCGATAAGAGCGGCAAGCTGCACGAGAAGGTCTACGACGTCGTGTGGTCGGGTGACCGCAGGCCGGACCCGAAGACGGGCAAGCTGCCGCCGGTCGGCGATACGGTGGACGTGGCGAACGCGACCTGGACCAACTCCATCGGCGCGCCAGAGCTGATCGCGGTCTGGAAGGACCCGGCGTTCGATCCGAACGAGCGCGCCTTCTACTACGGACGAGTGATCGAGATCCCGACGCCGCGCTGGACCGCATACGACGCCAAGCGCTTCGGGACCCAGCCGCTACCGGGCACGACGATGAAGTTGCAGGAGCGCGCCTACACCTCGCCCATCTGGTACACGCCGGGAACATGACCGGCGTCCCCGTGTCAATCCGAAATCCAGCGACGGATCGGCCGGCGCTGGCGGTTCAGCCGGGCAGCGCGGCGCCCACGAGATCGCCGCGCCGAGGTCCGCCGCCCCGGAGGGCTTCAAGTTAGAAGCGCTCTCCGGAAATGAACTCGCGCTTCAAGCGGGCGACCTGGCGCCTGAGCGCCTCGATCTCCGCCTGGGCGGCCCGGACCCTGAGCACCAGCTCGTCGTCCGCCGCGCCGTCACCCTGCGCGGCCCGGCGGGCCGAGAGCTCTTCATGGACCACGCGATGACGCTCGATGGCCGCGTTCCAGCGCTCGACCAGTTGCTGCTCTTGCCGTCTCCAAACCGCGAGCTTCTGCATGCGATCGGCGCCTCCCAAAGTCGTGAGATTCAGATCTGCGCGAGGGCCCTGCCGCCCCAGGTCGCCCAGTATTCGTCCGCGCGCTTCT
>DATGDG010000483.1:0-8923 GCA_035311025.1 Casimicrobiaceae bacterium | reverse complement strand
GATCGGGTGCTCGGGCCCGGTGGCGGTGGTTGCGGCAGGCGGTGTCGCGGCGGGGGCCGCCGGCGCTGCAGGGGCCGGCTGCGGCGCTGGCGGGTACATCTGCTTCCACAAGAGCACCCCGATGACGATGGCTGCGGCGATCGTGCCCAGCGGCCACGCAAGGCTCCTGCGCGAGCCGTTCCCCCCTCCCTGCGGGTTGCCCGGGCGTTGCTGCCCCTGCTTGCCTACCGACGGCTCGATTCGTTCCATGAGGGTCTTTCCTGGGAGGTTGACAGCGCGCGCTTAGGAAACGTTTAGCAAATCCCTAACAAAGACTTAGCAACGCGCAACCGGCGCCGGCCCGATACTGCACGGGACGCGTGAATCACCGCTTCGATCCACGGATGCGGGGCGATCGCGCAAGACCACCGGGCTCCGACGGGGCCGTGACGACACGAGGAACCCATCATGACGACGAATGCGCCACCCATGCAACATTCCGCTGCGTCCGAACCGCATGTCGACGGGCCGCGTCGGCAGACGCGCAACGCGCAGGCCCAGCCGCGCTACGACCCCTACCTGGTCATTCACAAGGGACTGCGCGCGCTGATGACCGACACCCTGCAGCGCGTCGGGCGCATGGACCCCTGGGACGACGAGGATACCGGGCAGGTGCTCGCGCAGCTGCGCGAGTTCGTGTCGCTGGCGCAGGCCCACCTGCACCACGAGGACCTGTTCGTGCATCCGGCGATGGAGGCCCGCGCGCCCGGTTCTACGCGCAGCGCCGAGGCCGGCCACCAGTCGCACCGCGACGCGTTCGCGGGCCTGCTCGAGGGCTGCGCGCGCGTCGAGCGCAGCACGGGTGACACCCGCGCGGCCGACGCGCTCACGCTCTATCGCCGCCTCGCCCTGTTCGTCGCGGAGGACCTCCGGCACATGCACGTCGAGGAGACGGAGAACAATGCCGTGCTGTGGGCGACCCACACCGACGAGGAGATTCACGGGATCGTCGACCGGCTGGTCGCGTCGATGCCACCGGAGACCAACGCCAAGATGGCACGCTGGATGGTCGCCTCGAGCTCGCCGGGGGAACGCGCGACGCTGCTGCGCGCCGCGCGCCAGGCGATGCCGGCGCCGGCTTTCGACGCGATGCTCGGCGCCCTCGCGGGAGGGCTGGACGCCAGGGATCGCGTCAAGCTCGAGGCTGCGCTGGCGTGACGCCTTCGGTTGCATCGACGAGTCGCAGCGGGTGCCTGACCGCGAGCCGGAAGCGGCCGCGCCCGGTCTTCTCGATCCGGATCGAGGCGCAGCGTTCCGTCAGCCGGCGCTGCAGCAGGATCAGCCGTGCCTCGAGATTCTCCGACAGCTCGGGCAGGCGGATCGCCGGATCGAGCCGAAGCTCGCGGTTGGTGAACTCGCTGCGTCTTCCCTCGGCGTGCTCGCGCAGGAGCTTCCACAGGATCGCACCCGCCACACCCTTGATCAGGTAGTCGTCGCCGACGAACACGCTGTCGCTGCCGGCGTAGTGGCGGATCGTCACCGCGGACCCGGCGGGCGAGGGTGGCGGCGTCGATGCCGCCTGTGCCTCGTCGTCGCGCTCGACGCCCTGCTGCAGCAGCCTGATCGCGAGCCCGAGGCTCGCGGCGATGGCGACCAGCGCATCCTCGTCGTCGTAGCGGAAGCGCTGCTCGTCGGGGCTCTCGACGTAGAGCACGCCGATCAGCTGGGCGCCGGCGGCGATCGGCACCGCGAGCTGGCTGCCGCTCTCGGCGAGTCCGGGGAAGGGAATCTGCGGCGTCAGCGCGTCGGCCATGCCGCCGGCCCGCGCCCCTTCGCGGATCGCGCGGCCGTAGCTGTACTCGAGGGCGGCGTGGGTGATGCGCACCGGCGTGCGCGCCTGCGCAGCGACGCCGATCACGCCGTCGCCGAACGCGATCTCCGATCCGACGCCGGAATGCTCGTAGCCGCGCGTGGCGACCGTGTACAGGCGCTCGAGGTCGGCATCGGTCAGCAGCACCATCGCGTGACGGATGCGCAGGCTCGCTTCGAGCCCGCCCAGGAGCTCGTCGAGCAGCGTCGCGAGATCGATACAGCGCCCGAGGCGCTCGATCACCTCGCGCACCGCAGGCAGGAGGCTCGGCCGCGGCGGCAGCGCCAGCTCGCTTCCGGGCACCCGCTCGACGCCAAGGACGCGGTAGACGTCCGAACCCTGCAGCCTGAACACGCCGCTCATGCCCTCGTGCGAGGCGATGCCGGCGAGCTTGGCTTTCATGCGCTCGAACAGGGGACCCCGCGTCTCGGTGCGCTGGTACTCGAGGTCGAAACGGTATTGCGCGCCAGTCTCCGGGTGGAGCGCCAGCACCGTCGCGCGGGGATTGGCCAGCACGTTCGCGCGGGTCTTGCTGAAGAACTGGAACGACAGCGCGACGTGCGCCTCGTCGACGTAGTGGAGCTGCGACACGTAGCTGACGTTGGGCGTGCCGTCGGGCGCGCAGGTCGCGACCGTCGACGGGATCACGCCCTCCATCAGGTCGCGCAGCGCCGAGAGCGCGGGCATGCTCAGCGGCCCGGAAGCGGCGCGCCGGCGCCGGGCCCCGGGGTCTGCGCGAACCCGTCGCTGGGAGTGAACGCGATCGCGGCGAGGTCCTCGGGACGCGCTCCCAGCACCGCGTGCACGAAAGGCGCGCCGTGCCCCAGTGGCGCCAGCTCCACGACGAACGACCCGACGAACGCGGCGACGAGCTGCGCGTCGCCCGGCGCCAGCGGGACCACGCGCGCATCGCTTCCCTTGAACTGCATCGTGCGGTGGGTCGTCGGCTGGCTGAACACCGCGGCGACCGCGCCGTTCGCCTCGATGTCGCGCAGCAGCGCGGCGGCCTGCGGCCAAGAGACGAAGACCGTCATCAGGCGCCCGTCCGGCGCCACCCTGCAGCCACAACCCCGCACCGACGACGGGACGTTGTCGGCATTGCGCCCGGCGATGGCCATCGACACGCGGCGCGCGACGAACTCGACGGTCTCGGCGTCGAGCAGCGGTCTGGCGGAGGCGGGCCGGGTCATCCGGCAATGATAGCCAACCGCGGGTCAGCCGTGCGCCGGCCCGGCTAGCCCTGTACCGGCCCGGCTAGCCCTGTAGCAGCCGCTGCCCGTGTTCGCGGGTCGCGTGGAAGCCGACCTTCGGCCAGCGCTCCATCGTGACCTGCAGGTTGTACTTGTTGGTCGCGAGGAATACCGGGTTGCCGTCGACGTCGGTGGCGAGCGCGGCCGCCTGCTCGCGCTCGAAGTTGCGCCGCGTGACGTCGTCGGGGAAGGTCAGCCAGCGCGCGGTGGCGATGCTGGCGTTCTCGTAGATCGCGTCGACCTTGTATTCGCTCGCCAGCCGCTGGGCGACGATCTCGAACTGCAGGGGTCCCACGGCGCCGAGCAGCAGGGTGTTGGTGTGCGAGGACGCGAACACCTGGATCGCGCCCTCCTCGCCGAGTTCCTGCAGCCCCTTGGCGAGTGGCTTGGCCTTGAACGGATCGCGCGGCCGCGCGACGCGGAACAGCTCGGGGGCGAAATACGGGATGCCCTTGAACGCCAGCACCTCGCCCTCGGTCAGCGTGTCGCCGATCTGCAGCTGGCCGTGGTTGTGGATGCCGATGATGTCGCCGGCGACCGCATCCTCGCTGGCGACGCGCTCGTTGGCCATGAAGGTCAGCGCGTTGGCGAGCTTCATGTCGCGCCCGAGGCGCAGGTGGCGAACCTTCATCCCGGGCTCGTAGCGTCCCGAGCAGACACGGAAGAAGGCGATGCGGTCGCGGTGGCGCGGATCCATGTTCGCCTGGATCTTGAACACGAAACCCGTGAACGGGGCTTCGGCAGGTTCGACGCTGCGCGCGGTCCCGTCGCGGGGCTGCGGCGGCGGCGCCCAGTCGACCAGCGCCTGCAGGATCTCCTGTACGCCGAAGTTGTTGATCCCCGAGCCGAAGAACACCGGAGTCTGCTGGCCGGCGAGGAAAGTCGGCAGGTCGAACGGCGGGCTCGCGCTGCGGATCAGTTCGACGTCGTGGCGCAGCGCCCCGATCTCCTCGGGGAACAGCGCGTCGAGCCGCGGATTGTCGATGCCCTCGATCAGCTCGGTATCGGTCGCAACCCGCTCCTCGCCCGCGGCGAAGCGCATCAGCCGGTGCCCGAGCAGGTGGAACACGCCGCGGAAGCGCTTGCCCATGCCCAGCGGCCAGGTCACCGGCGCGCAGTCGATGCGAAGCACCGACTCGATCTCCTCGAGCAGCGCAAGCGGCTCGCGCACTTCGCGATCGAGCTTGTTGACGAAGGTGATGATCGGCGTGTTGCGCAGGCGGCAGACCTCGAGCAGCTTGATCGTCTGCGCCTCGACGCCTTTGGCCGCGTCGATGACCATCACCGCGGCGTCGACCGCGGTTAGCACCCGGTAGGTGTCCTCGGAGAAATCCTCGTGGCCCGGCGTGTCGAGCAGGTTGATGACGTGATCGGCGTAATCGAACTGCATCACCGAGCTCGTTACCGAGATGCCGCGCTGCTTCTCGACCTCCATCCAGTCCGACGTCGCGTGCCTCGCGCTCTTCCTCGCCTTGACCGTGCCCGCGAGCTGGATCGCGCCGCCGTAGAGCAGCAGCTTCTCGGTCAGCGTCGTCTTTCCCGCGTCCGGGTGCGAGATGATCGCGAACGTGCGCCTGCGCGCGACGTCGCGCACGAGATCGGCAGGGTGGCTTGCGTCGGTCATCGTCTTCGGGTCGTGGGCGCCGCTGCGGCGGCCGCCCGCACCATCCGGTGCAGAAGTCCCAGCAAAAAGAAAAAGCCGCCCGCGGCGAGCGGGCGGCGACTGGGGGAATTATACCAAGCCCCGGCCCCTGCGGCGCCGGCGCGCGCGGCACCGGCGGCCGGGCGTCGCGCAGACGCTCCGGGGGAGCGCGGCTCGCCGCGCTATGCTTCCCCCGATGGCACTGCTCACGATCCGCGACGCCGAACTCGCCTACGGCCTGCATCCGCTGCTCGACGGTGCCGGCCTTGCGGTGGACGACGGCGAGCGCATCGGGCTCATCGGTCGCAACGGCACCGGCAAGTCGTCGCTGCTCAAGGTGATTGCCGGCGAGGAAGCGCTCGACGACGGCAACATCGAGCGGCGCGACGGCCTCACGATCGTGCGGGTCGAGCAGGAGCCGATGCTGCCGTCTGCGTCGACGCTGCGCGAGAGCCTGGTCCGGCGCGGCGCGCTGGAATCGCAGGACGAGCGCGAGCGCTGGCGCGTCGAGGCCCGGCTGTCCGAGTTCCTGCACCGCTTCGGGCTCGACGAGGCGCAGGCGCCGGGGAGCGCGTCAGGCGGCGAGCGCAAGCGCGCCGCGCTCGCCCTGGCGCTGGCGATGCAACCCGACCTGCTGCTGCTGGACGAGCCGACGAACCACCTCGACATCGACGGGATCGCGCTCGCCGAGGACCTGCTGCTCAGGCGGCCGGCATTGATCGTCGTCACCCACGACCGCGCATTCCTCGACCGCGTCGTGACCCGGATCGTCGAGCTGGATCGCGGCATGCTGCGCTCGTACCCGGGCAACTTCGCCGACTACGAGAGCCGCAAGGCGTCGGAGCTCGCGGCGGAGGCGACCGCGGCACGCAAGTTCGACCAGTTCTGGCGACAGGAGGAGGTGTGGATCCGCAAAGGCATCGAGGCCCGGCGCACGCGCAACGAAGGCCGGGTGCGCAGGCTCGAGGCGTTGCGCGAGCAGCGCGCGCAGCGCAGGCAGAGGATGGGCAGCGTGAAGCTGGCCGTCGACACGGGCGAGCGTTCCGGCGTCCTCGTGGCCGAGCTCGACCGGGTGTGGAAGACGTTCGGGGCGCGCACGCTGGTGCGCGATCTTTCGCTGCGCGTCATGCGCGGCGACCGGCTGGCGCTGCTGGGACCCAACGGGGCCGGCAAATCCACGCTGCTGAAGATCATCCTCGGTGAGGTGGAGCCCGATCGCGGGCACGTGCGCCTGGGCACCCGCCTCGAGGTCGCGTACTTCGACCAGATGCGCGAGCAGCTCGATCCCGAGCGCACCCTGGCGCAGACGATCAGCCCCGGATCGGAGTGGATCGAGACTGCGGCGGGCCGCAGGCACGTGCTCTCCTACCTCGGCGATTTCCTGTTCCCGGCGCAGCGCGCGAACGCACCGGTGAAGACGCTTTCCGGAGGCGAGCGCAACCGGTTGCTGCTCGCGCGCCTGTTCGCGCAGCCTGCCAACCTGCTGGTGCTCGACGAGCCGACCAACGATCTCGACATCGACACTCTCGAGCTGCTCGAGGCGACGCTGCAGGCCTACACCGGGACCCTGCTGCTGGTGAGCCACGACCGGGCGTTTCTCGACAACATCGCCACGCAGACGCTGGTCGCCGAGGGCGATGGCGTCTGGAAGGAATACGTCGGCGGGTACAGCGACTGGGTCGCGCAGCGCGCTCTCCCGCCGAAGCCCGCCGGCGAGCCGCGCGCCGCCGCGCTGCCTGCACCCGTGGCGCCTCGCGGGGCCTCCCCGGCCGCGCGCCGTGGCGCGCAGCCCGAGCGGGTGCGGATGACGTTCAGGGAGCAGCGGGAACTCGAGGGGCTGCCGGCCGAAATCGAGGCCCTCGAGCGCGAGCAGCACGAGCTGTCCGAGCGGATGTGCGCGCCCGGCTATCACCGGCAGGAGGTCGAGCGGCTCAAGGCCGATCGCCGCCGCGCCGAGGAAATCGAGCAGCTGCTGCGCGAGCGCTTCGAGCGCTGGGCTGCGCTCGACGCCAAGGCACAGGCCGCGTCAGCCTCCTGACGTCCCCTGCACCGCAGGGCAGCTCGCCGCGGTCCGCGCGCGAAGTCGCGACGGGACGCGGGCGCAACGGGTTGCGCCCGCGTCCCGTCCCGTGGCGCCGGTCAGGCCGCGCTCACCTCGATCCTGCGCGGGCGGAACTCGTGCCGCTTCGGAATCCGCAGCGTGAGCACGCCGTCCTTGAGGCTGGCTTCGATCCTGTCGCTGTCGAGCTCGCTGCTCAGCACGAAGCTTCGCGCGTAGCGGGTCGACTGCACGTCGGCATAGATCGCCTCCATGCCGGAGGGCATGTCGATCACCGCCTCGCCCTCGATCAGCAGGCTGTTGCGGTCCGCCTGGACGTTCAGGCGTTCCTTCGCCACACCGGGAAGGTCGGCCTGCAGGGTGATGCCATCCCCGTTCTCGAAGATGTCGACGGCCGGGCGCAGCACGAGCTCGTCCTCGTGGGCCTTGGTCTGGGCCGGAGCATTCTCGCGGGCCGCGACTTGCTGTCCTTCTGCCATCATCGCCTCCATCGCTGTCAGTTGACTTCGATCTGCCGCGGCCGTGTGGCCTCGCGACGCCGAACGGTGATCTGGAGCACGCCATCGCGATAGGTCGCGTTGACGCGGTCCGGATCGGCATCGTCGGGGAGCGAGATCACGCGCCGGAAATCACCGTCGTAGCGCTCGCGCCGGTAGTACCCGGCATCGGCGTCGGCCTCGATCTTGCGGCTTCCCGAGACGGTGAGCAGGTTCTGCTGGATCGAGATGTCCAGCGCTTTCGGGTCGAGACCGGGGGCGAACAGATAGACGTCGACCTGCTCGGCCGTCGATCCGACGTTGACCGGCGGGAACGTGCCGCGCGGGACGGCGCGGATTCCCGCCGGACGCGTCGAGCGGCCGAAGATCTGGTCCATCTCGCCGTCCAGCCGCCTGAACTCGTCGAACAGGCTGGTATCGAAGCTGCTCCACATGCTGCCGAACATGGCTTTGCCTCCTTTGGTAAACGGACTGGGCAACACCCGAGATAGGTGCCGCCGCGGCAAGTTCAAGAGGCTTGCGGCCCGCCAGGATGGCTTTTGGCCTGCCCTGCCCGGACCCGAGGCCGAGCCGGTCAGCGTTCGTGGCCGGCGTCGCGCCCGCGCAGGGCCGCAGCGAGCAGGCGTTGCGCCGGTCTCAGGCAGGTGAATTCATCGCGAGGCGCACCGGCACGCGACGGCGTCCGTGTCGTCCTTCGAACGCGCCCCAGCGGCCCGGAAGCGGCGTGTCGCAGTGACTGCAGCGGCCCTCCGGCGTCAGGTCGTAGCGCAGGATCTCGTGCCAGTCGCGGACGACGACCGCCTCGCCGCAGCCGGGGCAGGACGTCGTCCCGCCGGTCCGGTCGTGCACGTTGCCGGTGTAGACGTAGCGCAGGCCGGCGCGCAGCGCGATGTCGCGCGCCCGGGTGAGCGTGGCCGCCGGCGTCGCACGCAGATCGGTCATCTTGTAGTCGGGGTGGAAGGCGGTGAAGTGCAATGGCACGTCGCCGCCGAGCTCCCGGGCGATCCACGCGCACATCGCCTCGAGCTCGGCGTCGGAATCGTTCTTGCCGGGGATCAGCAGCGTCGTGATCTCGAGCCAGACGCCGGTTTCGTGCCGCAGGTAGACCAGGGTGTCGAGCACCGGCTGCAGACGGGCGCCGCAGAGCTTCACGTAGAACTCGTCCGTGAAGCCTTTGAGGTCGACGTTGGCGGCGTCCATCTTGGCGTAGAACTCGCGACGCGCGTCGGCGCCGATGTAGCCGGCGGTCACCGCGACCGTCTCGATGCCGCGCGCGTGGCAGGCATCGGCCGCGTCCATCGCGTACTCGGCGAAGATCACCGGATCGTTGTAGGTGAACGCGACGCTCCTGCAGCCGCTGCTCGCCGCCGCCTCGGCGATCGCGTCCGGCGACGCCGCGTCCATCAGCGTGTCCATCTCGCGCGACTTCGAGATGTCCCAGTTCTGGCAGAACTTGCAGGCGAGGTTGCAGCCCGCGGTGCCGAACGAGAACACGCTCGAGCCGGGATAGAAGTGGTTGAGCGGCTTCTTCTCGATCGGATCGATGCAGAAGCCCGACGAGCGCCCGTAGGTCGTCAGCACCATCGCGTCGCCGACGCGCTGGCGGACGAAGCACGCCCCGCGCTG
>DATGDG010000482.1:0-4691 GCA_035311025.1 Casimicrobiaceae bacterium | reverse complement strand
CCACGACCCCGTCTACATCGCCGCGCTGCGCGATGCGACCGAGTCGGGCGCCGTCGACACGGCGGTCCGCCAGCGACACGGCATCGGCACGATGGAAAATCCGCTGTTTCCCGGCGTTTTCGAGCGTGCCTCGACCAGCGTCGGCGGCTCGATCCGGGCGGCGGAACTCGCGCTCGGCGGGCACATCGCTTTCCATCCCGCAGGCGGGACGCATCACGGCCGTCGCGATCGCGCAAGCGGCTTCTGCTATTTCAACGATCCGGTGTTCGCGATTCTGCGCCTGCTGGAAGCCGGCGTCACGCGCATCGCGTACGTCGATCTCGACGCCCATCACGGCGACGGCGTGCAGGATGCGTTCGCGCAGGATCCGCGCGTGCGCACGCTGTCGATCCACGAGGCGGGCCGCTGGCCGCACACGGGGCGGGCCTCCGATACCGGCGACGGCCGCGCCTGCAACCTGCCGGTTCCGGCGGGATGCAACGACGACGAGCTCAGGATCCTGCTCGACGACGTGATCCTGCCGCTGCTGTCACGGGCCGAACCCGAGGCGGTCGTTCTCACCTGCGGCGGCGACGCGCTGGCCGACGATCCGCTGACCCGGATGGCGCTGACCAACGTCGCGCTGTGGAACGGCGTCGAGCGCATCGTCGCGCTCGCCCCGCATGCGGTGGTGCTGGGCGGGGGCGGCTACAATCCGTGGACGCTGACGCGCTACTGGACCGGGCTGTGGGGCCGGCTTTCGCAACGCGCGATCCCCGAATCCCTGCCTGCCGCCGGCCGCGAGATCCTGGCGCGCCTGCACTGCGACCTGGTCGATGACGAGGACGTGCGTCCGCAGTGGCTGACCACGCTCGCGGACACGCCGATCCCGGCCACGGCACGCGCCGAGGTGATCGCATTGCGCGACCAGGTCCTGGCCCGGGTCGACGAACGCAGGTGGCGCGACTTCGCCCCCGCGCGCGCTGCCGCCATCGCGGTGGGCACCCCTGCACCGCGCAGGCCCCCGGCATCCGGTGCCCCTGACGAAGCGAAGACCCTGCTGGAGGAGGTTCCACGATGAGCTGGCTCGAATCCATTGCGGCCGTCGAAGATCTCGAGGACGCCGAACTCGACGCCGGCCTCGTTGCCGACTTCGAGCGCGCCGGCGATTCGGTGATCGGGCGCGAGATCCGCTTCTCGACACCGACGTTCAAGGCGTATTCGAGCTGCGACCTGCAAGGCTGCGGCAAGAACGCATTCCCGGCGTTCTCGGTGACGGCGGGCGGCTGCGCGCTCGATTGCGACCACTGCCAGGCGAAGATCCTCGAGCCGATGATTCCCGCAACCAATCCCGCGATGCTCGACCGCAAGGTGCGCGAGATGGTCGAAAGCCAGGACCTGCAGGGCTTCCTGCTGTCGGGCGGTTCGAACAAGCGCAACGAGATCGCCTACGAGCGCTATTTCCCGGTCATCGAGCGCCTGAAGCGCGATCATCCGCAGCTCAAGATCGCGATCCACTCGGCGCTGCTGTCCGCCGAGCGGGCCAGGGGGATGGAAGCCGCCGGGGTGGACACGGCGATGATGGACGTCATCGGCGCGCAGGACACGATCCGCGACGTCTACCACCTCGACCGTCCCGTCGCCGATTTCGAGGCGACGCTCGCGGCGCTGTGCGCTACGACGATGGAAATCGTTCCCCACATCGTCATCGGCCTGCACTACGGCAGGATCCTCGGCGAAGCGAACGCGCTCGACATCGTCTCGCGCTATCCGGTGCACTCCTTGGTGCTGGTCGTCATCATGCCGTTCTATGCGAGGCCCGGCACGTTCGAGACGCCGAAGACCTCGGACGTCGGGCGCATCTTCCTCGAGGCGCGACGCCGCATCCCCGACCGCTCGGTGCTGCTCGGCTGCGCCCGCCCGCCGGGCATGCACCGGCGCGTCACCGACGCCTACGCGATCGCCGCGGGGCTGGACGGCATCGCGTTCCCCGCCGATGGCGCGCTCGCCGTCGCCGAGGCGATCGGCCGGCCTGCCGTGCAGGAACACGCCTGCTGCTCGATGAAGACCGGGCGCACGATCAAGATCCATCCCCGCGCATCGGTCGCGCTGTCATGACGTCCGTCGCACGGGCAGCGGACGCGAAGATCCGCCGATGAGCGAAGTGATCGTCGACGTGCTGTGCGCGGGACTGGGTCCCGCCGGCGCGTGTGCGGCGGCGGCTGCCGCGCGCCGCGGAGCCCGCGTGCTGGCCGTCGATCGCAAGCGCGAGCCCGGGCTTCCGGTGCAGTGCGCGGAATTCGTCCCGGCGCTGGTCGGGTCCAACGTCAGCGGCCTCGCGCGCTCGGTGCGGCAGTCGATCCGCGCGATGCAGACCTACGTCGAAGCCGGAGCGCCGGACCTGACCGACCCTTTCCCGGGGCAGATGCTCGATCGTGCAGCCTTCGACGCCGCGCTGGTCGACGAGGCGATCGAGGCGGGCGCGACCTGCCGTTTCGCGACGACCCTGCGTGCGGTCGGTTCCGACGGCGCCGTGACGTTGTCCGACGAAACGCGCATCCGCGCCCGCGTGCTGGTCGGCGCAGACGGTCCGCGCTCGGTCGTCGGACGCGCGATCGGCAGCGTCAATCGCAAGCTGGTCGAGACGCGGCAGGTCACCGTGCCCCTGCTGAAAGCGCACGAAGCGACCGACATCTTCCTGTCGGCGGCCACCCCCGGCGGCTATGCGTGGCTGTTCCCCAAGGGCGGCGTCGCCAACGTCGGCGCGGGTGTGGACCCGGCGCACAAAGGCGCGCTGAAGGCGATCGTCGACGACCTCCACGCGAGCCTCGTCGCCGCCGGCCGCATCGGCCGCGAGGTGCTGATGCGCACCGGCGGCGCGATACCGGTCGGCGGCATGCTGAAGCCGACCGGCACGCTCGGCGTGACGCAGGTGCTGCTCGCGGGCGATGCCGCAGGACTTGCCAACCCGGTCACCGGCGCCGGAATCACGGCGGCCGTCCATGCGGGCGCGCTGGCCGGCGACGCCGCGGCCGAAGCCGCGGGCGGCAACCCGGATGCGCTGTCCGCGTACGAGGACGAGCTCGACGCGCTGTTCGCAGTCGCGCTTTCGCGCGCCTTGCGCCGTCGCGAGGAGCTCGCCGCGACAATACACGCGGCCACCCTGCCGCGAGAAGCGGCACTGCGGCGCGGGTGGGTCGCGTACCCTGAATACTGGGCGCCCTGACAACGAGATCGCGAAACGAGGAGACCGACGATGAGCTGCTACCGCCCCGACGATGGTGCCGCTGCCGCGGCCACGGCCACACCCGCCGAGGGCGCGAGCGCGCTCGACCACAACCCGTATGCGCTGATGCAGCCGCGCGTGCCCGTTCGCCCCCCCAAGGAAGCGCGCAACGGCGCGCGGGTGATCGCCAACCACGTCGAGCCCCGGGGCGTCTACCTGCCCAACAACAACGTGCTGACGCCGTACATGCGCTCGCCCGAGTACGTGCAGATGTCGACGGCGGCGGCGATCACGCTGGGCATCATGAAAGGCAGGATGTATCGCTGCTCGTGCACGCGCTGCCTGAACCTGCTGCTCACCTATCCCGAGGGCTGCCGCGCGAACTGCGCATACTGCGGACTCGCCCGGCACCGCGAGGCCGAGCGCGACTACGCCGACCGCAACTTCATCCGCGTCGACTGGCCCGCGGTACCGCTCGCGCAGACGATCGACATCGTCGCGCGCGATGGTGCCGCGACGCCGTTCCACCGGATGTGCATCTCGATGATCACGCACCCCCGCTCGGACGAGGACACGGTGACGGTGCTGAAGGCCTGGACCGACCGCATCGACCCGTCGACGGTGCCGGTGTCGATCCTGTCGAACCCCACGACGATGCAGCGCGAGGACGTGCAGCGCCTGCGCGACCTGGGGGCGGACATCTTCACCGTCGCGCTCGACGCCGCGACGCCTGAGATCTTCGACCGCACGCGCGGCAAGGGCGTGCAGTCGCCCCACAGCTGGGGCCACTACTGGGAGATCCTCGAGGACGCACGCGACATCTTCGGCCCGCAGAAATTCGGCGCGCACATCATCGTCGGCATGGGCGAGACCGAGCACGACACGCTCTCCCTGGTCCAGCGGCTGGTCGACATGGGCGGGCACAGCCACATGTTCTGCTTCTTCCCCGAAAAGGGCTCGCTGATGGATCACCTGCCCGCGACGCCACGGGACCAGTGGCGCCGCGTGCAGCTCGGGCGCTAACTGATCGATTACCGGGGCGTGCGCGTCGACCGGATGCGCTTCGACGGCGAAGGCCGCGTGATCGATTTCGGCATCCCGACCGGCGAGCTCGACGACGTCATCGACCAGGGCGTGGCGTTCCGTACCTCCGGTTGCCCGGGCAAGGTCGCCGAGGACGTGTCGGCCTGCGACCGTCCCTACGGCGACTCGCCGCCGTCGGACATCGCGAGCTATCCGTTCGCTCCCAACCGCGGCGACATCCGCAAGATCCGCCGGCAGCTGCGCATCGTGCCGAAGAAGGCGGTGCCTGCGACCCGCGACGCCGCGGACTGAGGTCGTGCCTTCGATGCCGGGCGCGAGCGCGATCGCGATGCCGGTGACCGCGCCGCGCCTGTTCCGCGTCATCGATACCGGCCTGCGTCCCGGCCGGGCGCAGATCGCGTTCGACCAGGCGATGATCGACGCCCACAAGGCGGGCGAGATC
>DATGDG010000481.1:0-6287 GCA_035311025.1 Casimicrobiaceae bacterium | reverse complement strand
AACGAAGGTCGCGGCTACGTGCTGCGCCGTATCATCCGGCGCGCCATACGCCACGGCTACCAGCTCGGCCAGAAGCGGCCGTTCTTCCATCGCCTGGTCGATGACCTCGACCGGCAGATGGGCGAGGCGTATCCGGAGCTGACGCGCGACAAGGCGCGCGTCGCACAGGTGCTGAAGACCGAGGAGGAGCGCTTCGGGGAGACGCTCGAGCACGGCATGAAGATGCTCGACCAGGCACTGTCCGCCGGGGTGCGGGTTCTCGACGGCGAGACCGCGTTCACGCTGTACGACACCTACGGCTTTCCGCTCGACCTGACCGCCGACGTCTGCCGCGAGCGCGGTGTTGCCGTCGACGAGGCGGTCTTCGACCGCGCGATGGACGCACAGCGCGAGCGGGCGCGCGCCGCCTCCCAGTTCAGGTCGGGCGAGTCGCTCGCTTACGACGGCCCGAAGACGCGCTTCCGAGGATACGAGACGCTTTCCGACGAGGGACGCATCGCCGCGCTGTACCGGGAAGGCGTCCGGGTGGAGTCGCTCGCGACCGGCGAGCGGGGCGTCGTCGTGCTCGATCGCACGCCTTTCTACGCCGAGTCGGGAGGCCAGGTCGGCGATCGCGGCGAGCTGTCGAAAGGCGGAGCCTGCCTCACGCTGTTCGCGGTGGCCGACACCCAGAAGATCCAGCCGGACGTGTTCGGCCACGTCGGCGAGGTGAAGACCGGCGAGCTCTCCGTGGGCGACACCGTGGCGGCGAACGTCGATCACGAGGCGCGCGGCCGCACGATGCGCAACCATTCGGCGACGCACCTGATGCACAAGGCGCTGCGCGAGGTGCTCGGAGCACACGTCCAGCAGAAGGGCTCGCTGGTCGACCCGGAGAAGACTCGCTTCGATTTCGCCCACAACGCGCCGATGACCGACGACGAGCTGCGCCGGGTCGAGGCGCTGGTCAACGCCGAGATCATCGACAATGCCGCGACCCAGGCGAGGACGATGTCGATCGCCGACGCCCAGAAGCTCGGCGCGATGATGCTGTTCGGCGAGAAATACGGCGACGAGGTGCGGGTGCTGGACATCGGAACCTCGCGCGAGCTCTGCGGCGGCACGCACGTTTCGCGCACCGGCGACATCGGATTGTTCAAGATTCTCGGCGAATCCGGTGTCGCGGCCGGCGTCCGCCGCGTCGAGGCCGTCACCGGCAAGGGGGCGCTGGCCCACGTCCAGAAGCAGGAGGCGCAGCTCTTCGCGGCAGCGCAGGCGCTGAAGGCCCCGGTCACGGAAATCGAGACGCGGATCGCGCAGCTGCAGGAGTCCGCGCGCACCGCCGAACGCGAGCTCGCGCGGCTGAAGGCCAAGGCCGCCGCCAGCGCCGGCGACGACCTCGCGGGAACTGCGGTCGAGGTCAAGGGCGCCAGGGTGGTCGCGGCGACGATCGAAGGCGGTGATGCGAAGGCACTGCGCGAGACCGTCGACAAGCTGAAGGACAAGCTGAAGCACGCGGCGATCGTCCTCGCCAGCGTGGCCGACGGCAGGGTGACGCTCATTGCGGGCGTCACCGCCGACCTGACGTCGAAAGTGAAGGCGGGGGAACTCGTCAATCACGTCGCGCAGCAGGTCGGCGGCAAAGGTGGCGGACGGCCCGACATGGCGCAGGCCGGTGGCACCGACCCGGCGGCGCTGCCGGAGGCGCTGAAATCGGTTCCTGCCTGGGTCGGCGAGCGCCTGTGACGGACACCCCGGCGGCCATGGCGCCGCAGTTCGCGAGCGACAACAACGCAGGGATCTGCCCCGAGGCCTGGCGGGCGCTGGAAGCCGCGAACAGGGGTCACGCATCGGGCTACGGTGCCGACGACTGGACGCGCGCGGCCAGCGATGCGATCCGCGCCGCTTTCGAGACCGACTGCGGCGTCTATTTCGTGTTCAACGGGACGGCGGCGAACTCGCTCGCGCTGGCGTCGATCTGCCGCAGCACCGATGCGATCGTCTGCCATGCGATGGCGCACATCCACGTCGACGAGTGCGGCGCACCCGCGTTCATGAGCGGCGGCGCGACGCTTCTGACCGTCGATACGCCCGGCGCAAAGCTGACGCCAGATGCCGTCGCCGGTGCCGCGGTGACCCCGCACGACGAGCACTCGTCGCGCCCGCGGGCGCTCTCGCTCACCCAAGCGACCGAGCTCGGCACCCTCTACTCGCCGGCCGAGATCGCGGCGCTCGCCGACGCGGCCCACGCGCGGCGCATGCGCGTGCAGATGGATGGCGCGCGCTTCGCCAACGCCGTCGCCTCGCTGGGCTGCGCCCCCGCCGACATCAGCTGGCGCGCCGGCGTCGACGTGCTGTGCCTCGGCGGAACCAAGAACGGATTGCCGGGCAGCGAAGCGGTCTTGTTCTTCGATCGCGATCTCGCCGACGAATTCGCGCGGCGCCGCAAGCAGGCGGGGCAACTCGCCTCCAAGATGCGCTTCCTCGCCGCGCCCTGGCTCGGCATCCTCGAAGGCGGCGCGTGGCTGCGTCATGCGGCACACGCGAACGCGATGGCGCGGCGCCTTGCGGGTGCGCTCGCGGCATTTCGCGAGGCGCGCCTGCTCGCGCCCGTGCAGGCGAACGGCGTCTTCGTCGATTTGCCGCGCCAAGCGATCGACGCCCTGCATGCGAAAGGCTGGCATTTCTACCCGTTCGTCGGGGAGACCGGCGTGCGCCTGATGTGCGCGTGGGATACCCCCGCCGAGGCCGTGGACCGGTTGATCGCCGATCTGGGCAAGGCCCTGGCCGCGGCCTGACGCCGGCAGCGGGGGAGATCCCGGATCCCGCTGCCGCTGCGCAAGATCCGGATCTCGAATCTTCCCGCTGAACGCCTGCAGCCGTACCGATCCACCTCGCGAAGCGTGCATCGGCCGAACGGACGATCGCGGCAAGTCGCCGTCGTCCCGCAGCATGATGGTACCGATCGCGACGGTGCTCCCGCATGTCATTTCCGGTGGCCGGGGTCCTTGCGGGATTTGCAACCGGCGCCACGGCGTTGCAGGCCTGCGCGCAGTTGCCCTGGGCGCCCTGGCCCGGCGCCGTGCTCGCCTTGTGCGCGACCCTCGCGTCGCTCGCCTTGGTCGCCCGCTGCCTGCCCGCAACGCCCGGCCGGCACGTCTGGATGGTGCTTGCGGTTGGTGCCTCGGCCTGGCTCGGTTACTTCTATGCCGCCGGACGCGCGGAGTCCCGCCTCGCCGATGCCTTGCCTGCCGCGTGGGAGGATCGCGACCTGCGCGTCACCGGCGTCGTCGACGATCTTCCGCACAATGACGGGAGCGGCGCCCGGTTCGCTTTCGCGATCGAGCGCGTGCGCACGCCGGGGGCGGTTGTCCCGCGGCGCGTCTCCCTCGCGTGGTTCGCGCCGCGCGCGAACGACGATGCAGTGCGACCGCCGCCCCCCGCGGTGCGTGCGGGCGAACGCTGGACGCTCACGCTGCGCCTCAAGCGCCCGCACGGCAACGTCAACCCGCACGGATTCGACCTCGAAGCCTGGCTGCTCGAGCGCAACTTCCGCGCGACAGGCTACGTGCGCGACGATCCGGCGAATGCCCGCGAGAGCGCGTTCGCGGCCCGGCCGGGCGACCACGTCGAGCGGGCCCGCGAGAGGATCCGCGAACGGATCGAGGGGGCGCTGGCGGACGCGCCGTATCGCGGCGTACTCGCGGCGCTCGCGATCGGTGACCAGCGGGCGATCCCCGAGGCGCAGTGGGGGGTGTTCAATCGCACCGGAATCACGCACCTGGTGTCGATCTCGGGCCTGCACGTCACGGTATTCGCCACGCTCGCAGGTGGCTGCGCGCTCGCGCTCGCGCGCCGCAGCGCCGCCCTGACTTCACGCATCCCGGCGCGCAAGGTCGCGGCCGTCGTCGGCACGGTGGCGGCGGGCGGTTATGTGATGCTCGCCGGCGCCGAAGTGCCGGCGATGCGCACGTTGCTGATGCTGCTGGTCGCGGCTGCGGGCCTGTGGCTGGGGCGGCCGGGCACCGCGGCCCTCGTCTGGCTGTGGTCGCTGTGTGCGGTGCTGGCGTGGGACCCGTGGGCAGGGCTGGCGCCGGGGTTCTGGCTGTCGTTCGGGGCGGTCGGGCTGCTGCTGTACGCCGGCGGAGGGCGGTTGCGGGCCGTGCCGGCAGCGGGCTGGCGCGCGCGCGCCGCCACCGTCCTCCGCGAAGCCGCGCGTGCGCAATGGGTGGTCACCCTCGGGCTCGTCCCGGGGACGCTCGCGCTGTTCCATCAGGTGTCGATCGCATCGGCGCTCGCCAATGCGCTCGCGATTCCGGTCGTCACGCTGCTGGTGGTCCCGCTTGCCCTGACCGGCATCGTCCTCCCCATGGACCTTCCGTGGCGTCTGGCGCATTTCGTTCTCGAGGCGCTGATGCGGTGGCTGGAAACGCTGGCCGCATCGCCGCACGCCACGTGGGCGTCGCACGCTCCGCGCGAATGGACCGTTGCCGTCGCGATCGCGGGGATGCTGTGGCTGTTCGCGCCGCGGGGCGTGCCGGGTCGGCCGCTCGGCATGCTGTTCGCGCTTCCGATGCTGCTGTTGCCGCCTCCCGGCGTGCCGGAAAGCGGAGCCAGGATCGTCGTCCTCGACGTGGGCCAGGGGCTGGCGGTCTTCGTGTCGACGGCGCATCACGCGATGCTCTACGACACCGGACCCCGGTTCACCGACGCCGTCGATGCCGGCGGGCGCATCGTCGTGCCGTTCCTGCACGCCATCGGCGTCGCGAAACTCGACCTGCTGGTCGTCAGCCACGCCGACACCGATCACTCGGGCGGTGCGCTCTCGGTCCTCAAAGCGGTTCCCGTCGCGTCGATGATGTCGTCGCTGCCTGGCGGCCATCCGCTCGTTGCCGCGATGGCCGGAACGCGCTCGACCGTGGCCGCGCGGAACGGTGCACTCACGGACGGCCGAAGCGGGGTCGATGCGTCGTCGGCGGTTGCGACGGCAGCCATTCCCTGTGTCGCGGGCGACCGCTGGCAGTGGGACGGCGTCGCATTCGAGGTCATGCACCCTGCGCGCTCCGCGTACCGGGACGCGGAGCGCAAGAGCAACGACCTGTCCTGCGTGCTGCGGATCGTGTCGAAAGGGGGCAGGGTGCTGCTGACCGGCGACATCGAGGCCGTCTCCGAACACGAGCTGCTGGCGCGCGATGCGTCGGCACTTGCCGCCGATGTCCTGGTCGTACCGCACCACGGTTCCCGCACGTCGTCGACACCGGCTTTCATCGCGGCGGTGTCGCCACGCAGCGCCGTCGTTGCCGCCGGCTACCACAACCGTTTCGGGCACCCGCGCGGCGAGATCCTCGCGCGCTACGTCCGCGCCGGCGCCGGATGCCCGCGGACCGACCTCGAAGGGGGCATCACCGTGCTGATGGTCCCCGGGAAGCCGATCGCGATGACGGCCGAGCGCGATCGCAGGCGGCGCTACTGGTACGACATCCCCGGCAGCTCCTGCGCCGCCCCGGCCGGGACGGCGCCTCAGCCGACGTAGCGCCCCAGCCGCACGGCGGTCTCGCCCGGTTTCGGCCGCCGCGTCGGCATGATCATCACGCAGTCGTCGTAGGGTGAAAGGATCTCGCGCTCACCGTCGCGCGCGAGGAGGGTCCCGCCCTCGGCGACGGTTGCCATGCCGTTCAGAGGAACAGCAAAGGCGAAATCGGGACTGCCGATCGTCACGACTTCGGTGACCTCGATCGTGCGCTGCGGCGAGAGCGCGGTGGCGTCCAGATGCGCATCGAGGAATCCTGGATCGGCCATCCCGAAATGCCGCAGGAAGCGCAGCGTCGCCTGTCGCGCGACCGTCGGGGCCGCGGGCTCCCAGTGCTGTCCGCATTCGACGAGCAGCGCGCTGCGCGGGTCGCCGGAGTCGTCGAATTGCGCGTAGTCGCGCAGCCTGCGCCCGGCCCGGTGGCCTGCGTCGACGATCACGTATTCGGGCATGCCGACGGCATGGGCGAGCTCGACGCCCTTGCGCTGCTTCCCTGCAAGGGCGAGCGGGGGGCAGGGGTCGGTCATCGAGTGCAGGTCGAGCAGGAAATCGGTCTGGTCGTAGCAGGGGCGCAGTTCGCGCGCACGCGCGAGCTCGCGTGTCCTTCGCGGGCCGTCGAGCACCGACGCGTCCCACACCCGGTTGAAGTCCTCGTCGAGGCAGCGCGACGCGAACGGATCGCCGCGATCGAAACTGGCGTAGGCGGCGACGTTGGCGAAGATCAGCGTCAGCGTCCCCCGCAGGGGCCGGAATCCTTCGGACAGCAGCCAGTCCAGCG
>DATGDG010000480.1:0-6903 GCA_035311025.1 Casimicrobiaceae bacterium | reverse complement strand
CGCCTTGTCTGGGTCGTAGTTCAGGCGCAGGTTGGCGGTGATCGTGCTCACGCCCTGCACGTTCGACGACGTCATGTAGTCGATGCCGTTGGCCTGGGCGATCGCGTTCTCCAGCGGCGTGGTGATGAAGCTCGCCACCAGGTTCGCGTCGGCACCCGGGTAGGCCGTCGAGACCGTGACGACGGCGTTCTGCGTGTACGGATACTGCAGGACCGGCAGCAGGCCCATCGAGCGCAGGCCCAGCACCAGGATCACCAGGCTGACCACGCTGGCCAGCACCGGGCGCTCGATGAAGATGTCGGTGAATCTCTTGTTCATGGGCGGCGACGCTTCGGAGGATTCGCGAGTGCGGTTACGAATTGGGCACTTGCGGATTCGGGTTGTCCGAAGGCTGCACGGTGTTGTTGACCACGATCGGCGAGCCATTGCGCAGCTTGAGCTGGCCGGCCGTCACGACGGTTTCGCCCGCCTTCACGCCTTCGACGATCGCGACCTGGTCGCCGCGCGTGGGGCCGGGCGTGATGAAGCGCTGCTCGGCGACGAGCTTCGGCTTGCCGTCGGGGCCCTTGCCCTCGTCCTTGACGATGAACACCGTCGCACCGTAGGGGTTGTAGGCGACGGCGGCGTTCGGCAGCGTCACGTACTGCCGCGCCTCGCCCTGGGTGATGTGCACGGTGGCGAAGACCCCGGGCAGGAGGTCGCCCTTGGGGTTGGGGACGCGGGCGCGCACCTTGAGGTTACGGGTCGTGGTGTCGACCTGCGGCTCGATCGCGGTCACCGTCGCGGCGAAGGTCTTGCCCGGCGCAGCGCTGGTCTGCAGCTCGGCTTTCATGCCGATGCGGATCAGGTCGATCTGGTTCTGCGGCACGGTGAAGTCGACGTCCATCGGATCGAGCTTCTGCAGCGTGACGATCGCGCTGCCCGGCGCGAGGTACTGGCCGAGATTGACCTGCCGGATCCCGAGCTGTCCGGAGAAAGGCGCCGCGATGGTCTTCTGCGCGATCAGCGCTTTCTGCGCCGCGACCTGCGCCTGGGCGCTTTTCAGCGTGGCGGCGTCGTTGTCGACGGCGGCCTGGCTGATCGCCCGCACCTTGAGCTGGGCCTCGTCCCGCTTGAGGGTGAGCTCGGCCAGCGCGGACTGCGCCTCGAGCTGGGCGAGCTGCGCCTTCAGCGGTGCCGGATTGAGCTCCACCAGCGGCTGGCCGGCGCGAACCTTCTCGCCCGAGTCGAAATGGATTGCCGTGACCAGGCCGCCGACTTCGGCGCCGAGCGAGGCTTCCTGGCTTGCAAGGAGGTTGCCCAGCGCCTGCACCGTGGGTTGCCACGTCGACTCCCGGGCCACGGTCGTCGACACGGTCTGCGGCGGGTTGGCGCCACCCTTGATCGCCTTGGCGATCATCGTGTTCTTGAACTGCTGGAAGCCCACCACCCCGCCCACGATCACGGCGGCGATGACGAGCATGATGATCATCCGCTTGGCGGTCCCTTTGGCCATCGGTTACTCCGTCCTTGCTGTTCTGTCCGGGTCGGCGCCCGTGAGCGTGCCGCCACCCATCGCCTGGTAGAGGGCAGCGGTGTCGGCCAGGCGCTGCGCCTGGGCGAGGATCAGGAACACCCGGGTCTGGCGTGCCTGCTGCTGCGAGATCAGGAGCTGCAGGTAGCTCGCTGCGCCGAGCTCGTATTGCTGCTCGACCAGCGTGAGCGACTCCTGCGCCGCAGCATCCGCGGCGGCCTGCGCCTCGAGGGCTTTCGCATCGCTTTCGAGCGTGCGCAATGCGTCGGCCACGCTGCGCAGCGCGAGCAGCACCGTCTGCTCGTAGTTGGCGCCCGCCGCCTGCAGGCTCGCCTCCGCTGCATTGGCCGCCGACTTCAGGCCCGCATCGAACAGCGGCTGCGCGAGCTGACCCGCCAGCGCCCACACCAGCGTCCCCGGCCCGAACAGTCCCCCCACGGTCAACGCCTGCGTGCCGAGGGCCGCGGAGAGGTTGATCTGGGGATAGAGGCTTGCCACCGCGACGCCGTACTGGGCGGTTGCGACGTGCAGCAGCGCGGCAGACGCCTGGATGTCGGGGCGGCCCCGCACCAGCTCCGAGGGCACGACGACCGGAAGCGACTGCGGCAGCGTGAAGTCGGAAAGCGCGAAGCGCGGAATGTCGACCGCGCCGGGCGCCTGTCCGATCAGCACCGCCAGCAGATGGTCGGCCTGCTGCATGCGGTTCACGAGCAGCGGCAGGCTCGCTCGGTTCTGCTCGAGCTGGGTTTCCAGCGTCAGCACTTCGCTCCTCGCGCTGGCCCCGAGTTCGAAGCGCTTGCGGGCGATGTCGAGCTGGTCCTGCTGCGCCTTGATGATGGCCTCGGTGGCGTCGACCTGTGCGGCGAACTGCGCCTGGCTGAACGCCGCGGTAACGACATTGCCGGCCAGCGCGAGGCGCGCGGCCGCGAGCTGGAAGCCTTCGTAATCGGCCTGTGCGGCGAGCGCCTCGAGCTGCCGCCGATTGCCGCCGAAGAGATCGAGGTTGTAATTGACCGAGATGCCGGCGTTGTAGAGGCTGTAGAGATTTCCCGTCCCGTTGCGCAAGCCGCTGCCCGACGATTCGGTCTGGTTGCGGCTCGCACCGAGCCTCCCATTGACTGTCGGATAGAGGGTCGAGCCCGCCTGCGCCGCATACGTCTGCTTCGCCTGGCGCAGTGTCGCTTCGGCCGCGGCCAGCGTCGGGCTGTGCGCGAGCGCCCGCGCGACGAGGTCGTCGAGCTTGGCCGACCCGAACTGGCGCCACCACTCGCGCGGGACCGCCTCCGCGCCGCCGAGGCGTTGCGCCTCGCCCAGCGGGGCCGGCGCCGATGCTGTGGCTGCCGGAAGCTTGCCGCGCGTGTAGCCTTCGACCCCGGGCGCGGCAGGCGCCGCGAAGTCGGGGCCCACGGTCGTGCAGCCGGCCAGGATCGCGCTGCCCGCCACGACCCATATACAGCACCGCCGGAGCGTCCTCGATCGACGCATGACCCTCATGTCCTGAAACGCAATCCGCGAGCTTAAACGCTTCACAGATGGCGCGGTTGCTTTACTATGCCAACATATATCGCGAATCTGCCAACCCGGTTGGACAGATCCGATCGGAGAGACCGAATGAACCTGACCTGCGACCTCCGCCAGGCGATCGACGGTGCGGGCGGCGCCGAACTGATCGCCGTCAGCGTCCGCAACGATGTGGCGTTCGATGCGACGACCCACGTGCGCGCGCGTGGGACGCTGTTCCTGCTCACCGAGGGCCTCGTGGCCGTGGAAACGCCGCGCGGCCGCTTCCTCGCCCCGCCGCGCGGCATCGGCTGGATGCCGCCCGGCGTGCCCTACGCCGTGCAGTCCTATGGGCCCACGGCGGGGTTCGGCGCCTTTCTCGCCGCCGAGTTCACTGGCGACCTGCCGGCCGAGCCGACCAGCTTCGAGGCCAGTCCACTGGCGGTCCTGGTGATGCAGCGCGCCGTCGCATGGCGGCCCGACGCCGCCCTCGATCCGGTGCAGATGCGCCTGTTGCTGGTGTTGCTCGACGAGATCCGCCAGTCCCCGACCAAGCCCCTGCAGCTGCCGTGGCCCACCGACGCCCGCCTGCTCGCGATCGCCCGCGAAATGCTGGCCGACGTGGCCAACCCGCGGCGCCTCGAGCAGTGGGCGCAGTGGGCCGACATGAGCCCGCGCACGCTTTCCCGCAAGTTCGTGCAGGAAACCGGCATGACGTACGCCCAGTGGCGGCGCTGGGCGCGGCTCACCCAGGCGCTGGAGTGGCTCGCCACCGGCCGCGCCGTCAAGCACGTGGCGCTGTCGCTCGGGTACGACAGCGTCAGCGCGTTCATCAAGGTGTTCCGCGAGACGCTGGGCGCGACGCCCGCGGCGTACTTCCAGAGCCGCAATCCGGAGCGCGCGCGGGATCGCGCAGCCGCGGCGCGGCATAATGCGGGCATGGCGCTGCACGACGGAGGCGACCCCCAATGAAGGCGATTGAAAGCGTCGGCGTCGTCGGCGCCGGCACGATGGGCAACGGCATCGCGCAGGCCTGCGCGGTGGCAGGCATCGACGTCGTGATGATCGACGTCGCGCAGGACGCGGTGGATCGCGGGCGGGCGAGCATCGAGGCGAGCCTCGCCCGCCTGCAGAAGAAGGACAAGATCACCGGGGAGGGCGCGAAAGCCGCAATGGCGCGCGTCCGCGGATCGACCGACTACGCGCAATTGAAGGGCGCCGGGCTGGTCGTCGAGGCGGCGACCGAGAACCTGGAGCTGAAGCTGCGGATCCTGCGGCAGATCGACGAAATCGCCACTCCCGGCACCGTGCTCGCTTCGAACACGTCGTCGATCTCGATCACGGCGCTGGCGGCCGTCGTCCGCAGCCCGGAGCACTTCCTGGGGATGCATTTCTTCAACCCGGTGCCGATGATGGCGCTGGTCGAGCTGATCCGGGGCCTGCAAACCTCCGAAGCGACGGTGGCGGCGGCACGAGCGTTCGCCGAGCGCCTCGGCAAGACGCCGATCGTCGTGAAGAACAGCCCTGGATTCGTCGTCAACCGCATCCTGTGTCCGATGATCAACGAGGCGATCTTCTCGCTGCAGGAAGGCCTCGCTTCCGCCGAGGAGATCGACAACGGCATGCGGCTGGGCTGCAACCACCCGATCGGTCCGCTGGCGCTCGCCGACATGATCGGGCTGGACGTGATGCTCGCGGTGATGAACGTGTTCTACACGGACTTCAACGACCCGAAGTACCGACCCGCGCCGCTCTTGAAGGAGATGGTCGCGGCCGGTTACCTGGGGCGCAAGACCCGGCGCGGGTTCTACCGGTACGACACCTGAGCGTTTCCCGGGCCGGGGGCCGCAGTCCGCGACCTCAGCCTTCGTAGGATCGCAGGCCGGGGAGATCGAGCACGGTGACGCCGCCGTAGTCGATGCGCAGCAACCCGGCCTGCTCGAGCACCTTGAGCGCCTGGTTGACGCGCTGGCGCGACAGTCCGACCAGCTGCCCGAGCTCCTCCTGCGACACGGGCAGCGACGCGCCGACCTGCGGATAGAGCACCGGATTGAACAGCCCGGCCAGCGAGCGCGCGAGCCTTGCGTCGGGCCCCAGCAGGCGGTCGTGCTCGACCATGCCGATGAACTGGCCAAGGCGCTCGTTCAGCTGATTGATCAGGAAGCGGTTGAATGCGACGCTGTGATCGAGCAGCGCCATGAACACGGTGCGCGGCATGTACGCGATCGCGCTGTCGCGCAGCGCGACGATGTCGTAGCGGCGCCGCTCGTCCTTCAGCAGTGAACCTTCGCCGAACCAGCCGCCGGCGCCTATCCCGGTGAAGCTGGTCGGCTTGCCGTCCGCGGAAACGTTCGCCATCTTGACCAGGCCGTCGACCACGCCGATCCAGTGGTCGACACGCTCGCCGCGCCGGCAGACCAGGCTTCCCGTCGGGCAGGGCCGCGCGAGGGTCTCCGCCTCGACCCGGGCGCGCAGCGCGGGCGTCAGCGTCGCCATCCAGCTGCTTTCGTCGAGGAGGTCCTTCAGCGTGCGCATGGGCGGATTGTCGGCCAGACGACAACCGGGGGTGTCCCGATCGCTTACCTTGGGCTTCGCGCATTGCAGGAGCGTTCGCATCGAACGTACCATAGCCTGCCTCCGCCCCTGATCCGCCATCGAGAAGCGGGGGGCGGTTCCTGCGCAGGGCATTTCACTTCGATTGCACCCGGGGCCGGCTCCGGGCGCGGGTGCATCGCGGAGGATGGGAGGATGGGGGAGCGCCTGGACACCTTTCCGCGGCTGTTGCTGCATCATGCGCGCACGCGCCCGGATGCGCCGGCCACGCGCGAGAAGGACCTCGGGATCTGGCAGACGTGGACCTGGCGCCAGGTCGCCGACGAGGTGCGGGCGCTGGCCTGCGGGCTCGCATCCCGGGGTTTCCGGCGGGGCATGCACCTCGCGATCGTCGGCGACAACCGCCCACGGCTCTACTGGGGAATGATCGCCGCCGAGGCGCTGGGTGGCGTGCCGGTGCCGATGTACCAGGACGCGCCCGCCGCCGAGTTCGTGTTCGTGCTGAACGATGCGGAGATTGTCTACGCGCTGGTCGAGGACCAGGAGCAGGTCGACAAGCTGCTCGAGGCGAAGCCGCAGGTCCCGACCCTTGCGCACATCTACTACGACGATCCGCGCGGCCTGCGCAACTACGAAGGGGTCACGAGCTTCGAACGCCTGCTGGAGGAGGGGCGGGAGTTCGATCGCGCGCACCCGGGTTTCTTCGACGAGCAGGTCGCGCTGGGCAGGGGCGACGACGTGTCCGGGATGCTCTACACGTCGGGCACGACGGGCCGGCCCAAGGGCGTGTGCCAGACCCACGCGGCATTCATCGCTGCGGCGAAAGGCAGCGCGGAATTCGACCGCCTGCAGCCCTCCGACAACGTGCTGTCCTACCTGCCGATGGCATGGGTCGGGGACCACCTGTTCTCGTACGCCCAGTGGCTGTACGTCGGGTTCACGATCAACTGTCCCGAATCCGGCGACACCGTGATGATCGACCTGCGCGAGATCGGGCCCACCTACTATTTCGCGCCGCCGCGGATCTTCGAGAACCTGCTGACGCAGGTGCTGATCCGCATGGAGGACGCCGGGCGCATCAAGCGCTGGCTGTTCCGGCATTTCATCGACGTTGCGCGGCGCTGCGGCGCCGAGATCCTCGACGGCAAGCCGGTCCCGCCCGGCGATCGGCTGCAGTACGCGCTCGGCGACCTGCTGGTCTACGGCCCGCTGCGCAACGTCCTGGGGATGAGCCGCATCCGCGTGGCCTACACGGCGGGTGCGGCCATCGGTCCCGACCTGTTCCGCTTCTACCGTTCGATCGGCATCAACCTGAAGCAGCTCTACGGCTCGACCGA
>DATGDG010000479.1:0-3285 GCA_035311025.1 Casimicrobiaceae bacterium | reverse complement strand
GAATACAGCCGGCCGGACGGCCGGCGCAAGGAGATGGAATCGTAGTGGCGGACTCGCCCGCAGTCAACCGAATCGACAGTGTCGAAGCGCCGTCTGTGCGCGTCGCGGCGAATGCACGCGCGTTTTCTCAGAATCCGAAAGAGACCTGCGCCACCGGAGCGAAGCTGCGCCGGTGCGCCGGACAGGGTCCGTGCAGGTCGAGAGCGGCAAGGTGCTCCGGCGTGCCGTATCCCTTGTGCCGGGCGAAGCCGTACACCGGGTATTGCTGATCGAGTGCCAGAAGCATCGCATCGCGCGCGGTCTTGGCGAGGATCGACGCAGCGCCGATCACCGCGATGTCGCGGTCACCCTTGACGATCGCGCGAACGGGGCACACGAGATCCGGGCAACGGTCCCCGTCGACGAGCGCCTGGGCGGGCACGATCTGCAGCGCGTCGACCGCGCGGCGCATCGCGAGCAGCGTCGCCTGCAGGATGTTGAGCGCGTCGATCTCCACCACGCTGCATTCGGCGATCGCCCACGCGATCGCCCGGGCGCGAATCTCGACGGCGAGCCGCTCGCGCCGCTGCGGCGACAGCAGCTTGGAGTCACGCAGGCCCTCGACCGGACGCGCGGGATCGAGAATGACCGCGGCCGCGACCACGGGGCCGGCGAGCGGCCCGCGGCCCGCCTCGTCGATGCCCGCGACCAGCACCCCCGAGTCGATCGTCGGCACCCGCGTGCGCAGCCGTGCACCGCGCGTCATGGACCTGCCTGCGAAGCGACCCGCGGCCGGCCGGTCGGGCTGCGGCCACGCGCGGCGCCATCCAGCTCGGCGATCACCGCGTCTGCCGCCAGCGCTCCGGTGTCGGCCGAGAGCTTGCGTCCGAACGCCCCGAACAGCCCTTCGAGCCGGCGCCGCGTCACCGTGTCGTCGAACAGATTCAGCGCGGCCCGTGCAAGGTTGCCGGGCGTCGCGTCCTCCTGCAGGAACTCGGGGACGACGAAGCGGCCGGCCAGGACGTTCGGCAGGCCGACATAGGGCAGCAGCAGCTTGCGGCGGACGATCCACGCGGTGAGCGAGCTGACGCGATAGAAGATGACGTGCGGGCAGCGCGCGAGCGCAGCTTCGAGCGTTGCCGTCCCGGAGGCGACCAGCGCGACGTCGGCCGCACGCAGCGCATCGTCCGCATGGCCGTAGAGCAGCGTGATCGGCAGCGCGTCGTGCCCGCCCCGGTGCTGCGCCTCCATGAACGCATCGCGCGTCGTCCGGGACACCAGCGGGACGATGAACTGCGCGTCGGGACGCCCTTCGAGGATGCGGGCTGCTGCATCGAGGACGAGCCCGGCGTGCATCTCGATCTCGGAGAGCCGGCTCCCGGGAAGCAGCGCGAACAGCGGCGTTGCCGGCTTCTGCTTCAGCAGCTCCCGCGCCGCCCGGCGCGTTTCGTGACCCGCGGCGTCCGCCGCCATCGGATGTCCGACGTAGGTCACGGGGATGCCCGCCGCTTCGTAGAGCGGCGGCTCGAACGGAAACAACGCGAGCATCCGGTCGACGGCGCCGCCGATCGTGCGCAGGCGCTCCTGGCGCCACGCCCACACCGAAGGGCTCACGAAGTGGATCGTGCGGATGCCCCGGCGCTTGAGGCGCCGCTCGAGGCCGAGATTGAAGTCGGGCGCGTCGACACCGACGAAGAGCGGAATGCCCGCATCGATGAAGCGCCTTCCAATTCCGCGCCGCAGCGCGATCAGGGAGGGGAGATGCGCGAGCACCTCGACGAAACCGCGCACGGCGAGGCGCTCCATCGGCGCCCAGACCGCGCAGCCTTCGGCCTCCATCCTGGGGCCCGCAATTCCCGCGAAGCGGATGTCGCCGCGGCGCTTGCGCACCGCGCGGATGAGCGTCGCGGCGAGCGCATCACCCGACGCCTCGCCGGCGACGATGCCAATCGTGATTGGCGCCGCCTCCCCCGATGCGTCGCGCATTCATCCCCCAGGAAAAGACGTGATCTTAGCGCACGCCTGCTCGAACGCGACCCCGCCCGATGCTTGATCGCGGCATCGTCGTCCGCGCCCCGGAACGACGCAGTGGCTTTCGTGCGCGCTCAGCGGACGATGCCGCGGCCGGGCTCGGCGAGGAAATCGACGAGAGGCTTCAGCAGCGGCGAGTCGGCCGCGGCCTTCGCGAGCTCGTCGCGCGCGTCTTCCAGCGACAGGCCGGCACGATAGATCGTCCGGTACGCGCGGCGTACGACGGCGATATCGGCCGGCGTATAGCCACGCCGCCGCAAGCCCTCGTTGTTGGTGCCCGCGGGCTTTGCCGGATAGCCCGCGGCAGTCACGAACGGCGGCACGTCCTGCAGCACGATCGCGCCTGCGGCAAGCATCGCGTGCGCGCCGACGCGACAGAACTGGTGGACACCGGCGTAGGCGCCCAGCACGGCATGGTCGCCGATGCTGACGTGGCCGGCGATCTGCGCATTGTTCGAGAACGTCGTCTGGTTGCCGACGACGCAATCGTGGGCGACATGGGTGTACGCGAGAAGCCAGTTGCCGCTGCCGATCGTCGTCGTGCCGCGATCCTGCGCGGTTCCGGCGTGGATCGAGACGTACTCGCGGATGACGTTGTCGTCGCCGATCGTCGTCGACGTCGACTCGCCGCCATACTTGCGGTCCTGCGGAATGTCGCCGATCGATGCGAACTGGAAGATCCGGTTGCGCGCCCCGATCCGCGTGTTGCCGGTGATGACGACGTGGGGCCCGACGCGGGTGCCGGCACCGATTCGGGCACCGCCGCCGACGATCGTGTAGGCGCCGACCTCGACGTCGTCGGCGAGCTCCGCAGCCCGGTCGACCAGGGCGGTGGGATGGATCTCCGGCACGTCACTCGACCGGCAGAGGCGGCAGCGGTGGCACGTCGCGGATGGCCGCGAGCAGCGTCGCCTCGCATACGACCTGGTCGCCGACCGTCGCGCGCGTGCGGAAGCGCCCGACGCCGCGGACAGCGCGCTCGAGGTTGGCCTCCAGCATCAGGGTGTCGCCAGGCACGACCTGCCTCTTGAAGCGCGCGTCGTCGATGCCTGCGAACAGCACGAGCTGGCTGCCGTCGCGCCGCGCGAACTCCGAAAGCATCGTCAGCAGGCCCGCAAGCTGCGCCATCGCCTCGATGACGAGCACGCCGGGCATGACCTTGTAGTCGGGGAAATGTCCCTGGAAGAAAGGCTCGTTCGCGGTGACGTTCTTCAGTCCGCGGATGAACTTCCCCGCCTCCCAGTCCAGAACGCGATCGACCAGCAGCATCGGGTA
>DATGDG010000478.1:0-8943 GCA_035311025.1 Casimicrobiaceae bacterium | reverse complement strand
CGCAGTTGAATTCGGTCGTACTCTAGCCCAGATCGTCCCGTGTAGGACAAAAGGCGACACGCACATCGGCAGCGCACCGATACGGGTCGCCGGGGCTTTTCCCTAGCATTCATGAATTGCCAACCGGTCCGCGACGAGGTTCCGAATGCCCGATGATGCAATGCCGACTCAGGCCGCGAATTCCGACACCGTCGTCGTGCTGCCCGTCGGGCTCGCCGGGCGTGCTCCGTCGCCTGCGTCGGTCTCCCCACTGGGGCGGTTCGGGCGGCTCTACGGCAGTTCGTCAGCGATGCAAGAGGTGTACCGGATGATCGAAAGGGTGGCCCCGACCGAGGCCACCGTCTTCATCACCGGGGAGTCGGGCTGCGGCAAGGAACTCGTTGCGAGGACGATTCACGAGCGCAGTTCGCGGGCCAGACGACCGTTCATGGCGATCAACTGCGGTGCGATCCCCGCGAACCTGATCGAGGCCGAGCTCTTCGGCCACGAACGCGGGGCGTTCACCGGCGCGGACCGCCAGCACCGCGGCTGCTTCGAGCGCGCCGAAGGCGGCACGCTGTTTCTCGACGAGATCACCGAAATGTCCATGGAGATGCAGTCGCGCCTGCTGCGGGTGCTCGAGACCGGTCGCTACACGCGTGTCGGTGGCGACGGCGAGCAGGGCGCCGACGTCCGCGTGCTCGCCGCGTCCAATCGCGACGCGCGCGACGCGGTTCGGGACGGCTGCCTGCGCGAGGACCTCATGTACCGCCTTGCGGTCTTCCCGATCGCGCTGCCGCCGCTGCGTGCACGCGACGACGACGCCGAGGTTCTCGCCGCACATTTCCTGCATGAACTCAATGCGCAGGCCGGGACGTCCAAGGTCCTATCGTGCGCGTCGCTGGCGACGATCCGCAGCCATCCCTGGCCGGGCAACGTGCGCGAGCTCAAGAACGCCGTCCATCGCGGGTTCATCCTCGCCGACACGAGCATCGAGCTCGACGCAGGGAGCCTCGCGCCGCCACGCGTCGACGACCGGTTCCTGCGGTTTCCGGTCGGCACGTCGCTCGCCGAGATGGAAAGGCAGGCGATCTACGCGACGCTCGATCATTGCCGCGGCAACAAGCGCCGCGCGGCGGAGATCCTCGGCGTCAGCCTCAAGACGCTCTACAACCGTCTCACCGCCTACCACGCCGAAAGCAATGCTGGACTTGCCACCCACTAGGCTAGAATCCGGGGATTCGCAAGCCAGCGGAAACCCGATGATCCGGATACTGATCGCGGACGATCACGCGATCGTCCGCGCGGGACTGCGCCAGTTCATCGCCGATCAGGCCGACATGGAGATCGCGGGAGAAGCCGCGAGCGGGGCCGAGACGGTGGCGGCAGTTCGAAACGGCGATTTCGACGTCGTCCTGCTGGACATCTCGATGCCCGACAAGAATGGCATCGACACGCTGCGCCTGTTGCGGCACGTGAAGCCCGACCTGCCGGTGCTGATGCTCTCCGCGTATGGCGAGGACCAGTACGCGGTGAACCTGCTGCGCGCCGGAGCCGCGGGGTACGTCAGCAAGGAAGCCGCTTCGACCCAGCTCGTCGCCGCGATCCGCACCGTCGCGCAGGGCCGCAGGTACGTGAGCCCGTCGCTGGCGCAGATCCTGGCCGAAGGCGTCTTCTCGGGCGATACCGACCGTCCGCTGCACGCGGAACTGTCGCAACGCGAGTTCCAGATCTTCTGCAAGCTTGCCGCCGGCGCCGCGGTCTCGAAGATCGCCGACGAGCTGAATCTGTCGGTCAAGACGGTCAGCACCTACCGGACGCGGATCCTCGAGAAGATGGCGATGAAGTCCAACGCCGACCTTACCTATTACGCCATCAAGAACGGGCTGATCGAGTGACGGACCGCAGGCCTGCAGGCTCGCGCCCGGGACCGGCCCAATCCGGGGAATCCAAGCACGCCGCGCGGGCATCGGGGGCGACGCCGCCGCAGGGCGCCACGTCAGAGGCTGCCGGCGCTCACGCGCGCCTCGCTGTGGCCGGCAATTCGCCGTTGCGGGTGCTGCTGGTCGAGGATTCGCCGCTGATCCGCGAGCGCCTCGCCGAGTCGATCGCCGAGCCCGGCCGGATCGAGATCGTGGGCCAGGCCGACAGCGAACAGACGGCAATCGGGATGCTCGGCGCGGCGCCCTGGGATGCGATGGTTCTGGACCTGCAGCTTCGCCACGGCACCGGCCTCGGCGTGCTGCGCGCGCTGATCTCGCGGCGTCCTCCCGACGTCAAGGTGATCGTCCTCACCAACTACGCCTTTCCGCAATACCGGGCGAAGAGCCTGGCGCTCGGTGCCGATTACTTCTTCGACAAGGCGCGCGAGTACCACCGCGTGCGCGAGGTGCTCGATCACCTCGTGACCGAGCGCAAGTCGGGCATCCACTGACGCCCCGCCTGCATTCCGGGACTCCGAGCTGGAGTGCCGGTCGGGCGCGCCCATGGCGCCCGCATTCGTCGGCCGAAATCGAGCGTTCCGGCGCTAACCTGCCGCCGACGCGGCGGGCGCGCGGATGCCCGTGCCTGCTTCATCCTCGGCAGGCGCCGCGGCTTCGTCGGCCGCAAGGGGTATGAACACTTCGATCGTGGTTCCCTGGCCGGAGCGGCCGCCGATGCGGAACTCGCCGTTGAACGCGCGCACGCGTTGGCGCATACCGATGATGCCGTGCGAAAGGCGGTCGGTTGCCGCACCTGCAGGCAGTCCGCGGCCGTCGTCCTGGACGATCAGCGAGACCCCGTCTTCGCTGCGCAACAGCTCGACGCGGACGTGGCGCGCGTTTGCATACTTGACGATGTTGGTAAGCGCTTCCTGCACGATCCGGTAGAGCGCGATCGAGACGTCGGAAGGCAGGCTCGGTTCGCCGAGGTCGAGGTCGCATTCGAGACCCGCGCGCTCGCAGGTCTGCCTGACCTGCCAGTCCAGCGCCGGTGCGAGGCCGAGGTTGTCCAGCAGCGTCGGACGCAACTCCTCGATGATGCGGCGCTTCATCTCGACACCCTCGTCGAGAATCGCCAGCGCGCGCTCGAGCTTGCTCGCGGCGTCGGGCAGTGCCAGCTTGCAGCGCTGGGAGGCCCAGGCCACGTCCATCTTTGCGCCGACGAGGATGCCGCCGAGTTCGTCGTGGATGTCGCGCGCGAGCCTCGATTTCTCCTCCTCGCGCACCGTCTGCAGGTACGTCGAGAGCTCCGACAGCTCCGCGGTGCGCGCCGCGACCTCCCGCTCGAGGCGGTGCTGCTCCTCGACCAGCATCCGGCGCTTGGCCTCGCGTGCGGCGATGTCGCGCCGCGCGAGCGACATCACGACGAACAGCAGCGCGATGGTGAACGCGGTCATCGTCAGCATGCCGACGCGGCCGAACTCGATGTCGCGCGTCCAGCGCATCCCCCCGCGCTGCGCCGACAGGCGCAGTTCGTCGAGGATGCCCTGCGCCTCGCCGCGGATCTGCTCCATCAGCTTCTGGCCCACACCCGTGTCGATCAGCTGGAACGCCGCCTCGCGCCCGTTCCGGTCATTCAGCGCGAGTGTCGATTCGAGGTCGTTCAGCTTCTCGCCGATCAGCACGTTGAGACGGCCGGCGTGCTCGATCATCGACGTCGTGCCGTTCTGGTTGACCAGGTCACGCAGATGGGCCGAGGCCTTCTCGATCTTCGGAAGGGCGGCCTGGTAGGGCTTCAGATATGAAGGATCGTTGGTGAGCAGGTATCCGCGCTGGCTGGATTCGGCGTCGACGATCAGCGCGAGGGTCTCGTTGACGACCGTCTCCATCTCGAGCGCCGTCGACATCGCCCGGTTGGCGAATTCGAGTCGCTGGTAACCGATCTCGGCGAACCCGAGGATGGCAAGCGACACGACCATGCCGAGGGCGAGCGGAAGCAGGACACGAAAGGGGAGCAGGCGCTTCATCGCTGCAGGAAGGCGGACGCCCCGGCCGGCGGGGTTGCGAGTCGTAGAGCGCCACTATACCCCCTGCCAGCGGCTTCCCGCAGGCGCCGCTCGATGTCCTCGAGCGTCGGTGTTTGTCCGACAACAGGATCGGCGAAGCGCCGATAGCCGCCGGCCGCCCGCCCCAATAAATTCGAACCGTTGCCTGGAGCCCAGATTCCTGACCGGTTCGTGCCGACCAATGCAATGCTGAAGTGGGGATTCGTGTTTCTGCTGCTCGCCGTCGCCAGCGGGCTGTTCGGTGTGGCAGTGTCCGACGCGGCGACGTTCGCACTGGCGCAGGTGCTGTTTTTCGGAAACGTCGTGCTGTTCGTCGTATTCACGCTGCTGGGCGCGATGGTCCCCAGGGCACTCGACGTTCCGCGGCAGGAATCGAACCGGCAACGCGAACCCTGAGGCGCCCGACCAGCTGACCCTCACCACGTCTCCCTCCCCCTCGTGCCCAAGCGAGGGGACCTCGACGCCGCCCCCAAAGCGGCGTCTTTTTTTGCCGATGGCCGGATATCCGGGATCGAACTCTCTTTCGGCTCCGGGAATGGGCCGGTCATGCGGCGTCGCGCTTGTCAGGATTCGCGTGTGCCATCGCCTGTGCCCGGGCGTCGGCCGCGAGCGCCACCTGGGCATCCGTGCCCGGGGCCGGGTGGTTCGCCCAGGCCGGGATCGGACCGTAGTCGTGGGACGCCGCCGGTGCAGAAAGCGACGCGGGTGGTTCGGACAGCGGCGCCGGATAACCGGGATTCGCCACCGACGAACCGGCCCCGGCGCTCGCGATCTGTCCGCAGGCCGCAAGAGCGAGCGTCATGCCCGTCAGTGCGGCGGCCACTGCAATGTGCGTGTTCATGGTCAGCTCCTTCGTCGTGGATATCCGGTTCAGCCTAGTCCGGCACCGGTCCCGCGGGTAGCAGCGGAGCGCGAATTCGGCTGTAGGAACGGCCCGACGGTGGCGGACATGCCGGCGCGACTCCCGCCGCGACCGCTTGATCGCAGCCAACCGCCCCCCATATGGGAAACGTGGTGCCGATGCACCCGGTTGCCGGATTCGGGGGCAGCGGGTCGCGGCTGGTATCATCCAAGTTCCAGCGCTTGCCGGCATCGAACCGGCGGCCCGCATCGCTACCGGGGGTGTACTGGTTTCGACGGGGGTATCGAAGCAGCGCGGGGCATGCCGAGGCGCTTGTCCTCGTTAAACCTGAGCACTCGCAAACTTAACTGCGAACGACGAAACGTACGCTCTGGCGGCTTAATCCCGCCGGACCTCGCACCGGGCGGCGCTCAGCCCGGGCGGCAACCGGGTAACACCGGAAGTCGCAGCGGGGACATTTAGAGCGATCGCGCCCATCCGGGTCACTTGGGTGTAGCGCTAAAGCAAGGTGACTGGCTTCCCTGCAGCCTGTCCGCCGGCGGCAGGGGGGCGAGATCCAAATGACGTGACTAAGCATGTAGTCCCGACTGTAGAGGTCTTCCGGACGCGAGTTCGATTCTCGCCACCTCCACCATCAAGCCCTATGACGGCCCCCACGCGGGGCCGTTTTTCTTTCCATTCTCCCTATGAAATAGCGTCCAATGGCATCCCGGGGCGTTCGGTGGAAGCCACCCTGGCCTCCTGCTGCGGCCCGAGCAACGGGACGTGGCGCGGCGCGCAGCGGAAGCGTCGTTACGGCCCTGTCGGCCCTCGTTCTCAAGAGCGCTTGCAAGGTGGCAGAGCAACTCATGGAGGATCAGGTGCCGAAAGCATCGACCAAGGGGGCTGAATCCTTGCCTACGTTCACCAGGCCCGCCCGTCGGCGGTGGGAGTCGATCGCGGCTCCCGTCCGCCAGCGGCTGCTGTCGAATGTCTGGTGCGGCCGATGCGGCCACGAGGTCACCATCGCCGACTTCAGCGGCACGATGAAGGGCCGAGACCTCTTGCTCGTCGGCCGCTGTGCCGAATGCCAGGGTGAGGTGGCGCGTGTGATCGAAGGCGCGTAGCCCTGTCACGCATAAACCGCCCCACGATATCCCGCTGCGCTATCCAGTCGCTCGGCGGGTTCCGCTGCAACCACCGCAGGCGCCCGTGCCGGGACGGCCCCCAAGAGGGAACGCGGACGCCCCGGGCGCAACGTCTCGAAGCCGTGCAGGAAGGCGTAGGCTTGCTCCTACGAGCCTTCGGGCGCTCGTCCGGTATTGCGGGATGGAACGCTCGACTAGCATCCAACGCAAGCCGACCGGCACGGTGTCGGCGAAGCTGAACAGGAGGACCAGCGATGCGCACTTCACTCGTCGCGTTGTCGATGCTGCTTTGCTCGAGCACTTCCGCGCTCGCCCAGGTGAGCGTTGCCATCGGCGTGCCCGGGATCAGCATCGGAATCAACGTTCCCGTGTATCCGCAGCTGGTCCCCATCCCCGGCTACCCTGTCTATTACGCGCCGAGACTGTACTCGAACTACTTCTTCTACGACGGCATGTATTGGGTGTACCAGTACGACAACTGGTACGTGAGTTCCTGGTACAACGGGCCATGGGAACTGGTGAGCCCATACGCGGTGCCGCTGGTCATCCTGCGCATCCCGGTACGCTATTACCGGCATCCTCCCGCATACTTCCACGGATGGCCTTCCAGCGCCCCGCCGCGCTGGGGCGACCATTGGGGCAACGCCTGGGAGCGCGAGCGTCACGGGTGGGACGGGCGGGATCGCCGCTTCGCGCCTGCGCCGGCCCCGCTGCCGAAGTACCAGCGGGAATATTCGGGGCGCCGGTATCCTTCCGAGAACCAGCAGCGGACGCTGGAAGCCCAGCACTATCGCTACACGCCGCAGGATCCGGCAGTGAGGCAGCGCTACGAGGCGCAGCGCGGGCGCGGCAGGCCTGCGTCGTCTCCTCCGCAAGGAAGGGGACCCGGCCAGGATCACGGGCGGGGACCGCCGTCGCGCGGCCCGGATCGCGACTGACGAACGCTTCAAGGATCGCCGCCGCTGGGGGCCGTCGAGGCAACCCGACCGCGGAGACCGGGGATGGAGGCGAACTGGCGCGCGGGTTCAGCCCGCGCCGACGGGACCCGTCACGATCACAGATTTCCGTCGGCGCCGGATCCGCCCCCAGGTACCCGTGGTTCCCCGTTATCATCCGGCCTGGGCAACCCACAGGGCGGTAGCCATGCACAAAGTTGTCTTCCTCGATCGTTCGTCACTGCGCGCCAATGTGCGCCGCCCGCGCTTCGCCCACGGATGGGAGGAGTACGCGACGACCGCCGGCAGCGAGGTGGTCGGGCGTCTTCAGGGCGCGACAATCGCGATCACCAACAAGATCCCGCTGCGCGCCCCCGACTTCGAGCGGCTGCCCGACCTGAAGATGATCGCCGTCGCGGCGACCGGCTACGACGTCGTCGACATCGCTGCCTGCCGTGCCAGGGGTATCGCGGTCGCCAACATCCGCAATTACGCGGTCAACACCGTTCCCGAGCACGTCTTCGCGATGGTCCTGGCGTTGCGACGAAACCTGATCGCGTACCGCCAGGCGGTGGAGGCCGGCCGCTGGCAGCAGGTGGACACCTTCTGCTTCTTCGACTACCCGATCGGCGATCTCGCGGGGTCGACGATCGGCATCGCCGGCGAGGGGAGCATCGGCCAGGGCACGGCGCGCATCGCCCGCGGCTTCGGCATGAGAGTCCTGTTCGCCGACCACGCGCCGCCCAAGGCGGAAGGCGTCGAGTTCACGCCTTTGTCGACGGTGCTCGAACAGAGCGACGTCCTCTCGCTGCACTGTCCGATGACCGCAGAGACCCGCGGCATGATCGGGGCCGACGAGCTGCGCAGGATGAAGCGCAACGCGATCCTGATCAACACCAGCCGTGGCGGCCTCGTCGACGAGCAGGCCCTGATCACTGCGCTGAAGGAGGGATGGATCGCCGGGGCGGGATTCGACGTCCTGATGCGCGAGCCGCCGAAAGACGGCAACCCGCTGCTCGATCTGCGGCTGCCGAACTTCATCCTGACGCCGCACGTCGCCTGGGCCTCGGACGGGGCGATGCAGTTCCTCGCCGACCAGCTGATCGACAACATCGAGGCCTGGGAAGCAGGCCGTCCGCAGCATCTGGTGACCTGACAGTCGCGGCCGTGCACGGCGTGTCCGACCTGACGCCGGAATTGGGCACGGTCGTGCACGACTGCCTAGGCTGACGGCCGGGTCGTTCGCGCAATGCGCAGCTTCTGTCCTACAATGACCTCGATCGTCGGTGATCGAAATCGCCCCTGCGCATGGCAACCTCTCCCGTTTCCCCCGGGCCGAGATGGCCGCGACGGCTGCGACATGCGTTCATCGCGATCGCCGCGCTCGCGGCGATCGTCGCGGTGCTGGGATTCTTCGTCGTACCGCCGATCGCCAAGTCGAAGATCGAAGCGCTGGCCAACGCCGAGCTCGGGCGCCGCGCGACGCTCGACAAGCTGACATTCAACCCGTTCACGTTGCACGCAATGATCACCGGCTTCGCGCTCGCCGACCGGGATTCGTCGCGCACGCTCCTCAGGTTCTCGACGCTCGACGCCGACCTGTCGATCTCGTCTCTGTGGCATCTCGCGCCGGTGCTCGACGCGGTCAAGCTGGTGCAGCCGCAGGTCGACCTCGTCCGCAACGCCGACGGTCGCTGGAACATTCAGGACCTGGTCGACCGCACGCTCGCACCTTCCAGCGGTCCCACGCCGGCGTTTGCGATCGACAACATCGAGGTGGACGATGGCTCCGTCTCGCTCGACGACCGGGTCAAGCAGCACAGGAGCTCGATCACCGGCATCGGGATAGGCATACCGTTCCTGTCGAGCATTCCGCACGACGCGAAGATCCGCGTCACGCCCCGGGTCGAAGGTGTGGTCGATGGTGCGAAGTTCGCGCTTGCAGGCTCGTCCAATTCGCCGTTCGCGAGCACTGAAGAGGCGACGCTCGACATCGATGTCGACGCGCTGCCGCTGGCCCAGTACGCCGCGTACGGGCCGCTGCCGCAGGGA
>DATGDG010000477.1:0-3451 GCA_035311025.1 Casimicrobiaceae bacterium | reverse complement strand
GTCAAGAAGAACGCGATCATGATGATCGACTTCGCCATCGACGCGCAGCGCAAGGAGGGCAAGCCGCCCGAGGAAGCAATCTTCCAGGCGTGCATGACGCGCTTCCGGCCGATCATGATGACGACGATGGCGGCGCTGATGGGCAGCCTGCCGATCGCGCTGGCGCTCGGCGCAGGCGGGATGGCGCGCCGTCCGCTCGGTCTGGCGGTCGTCGGCGGGCTCGTCGTGTCGCAGCTGCTGACCCTCTACATCACGCCGGTCGTGTACGTCTACTTCGAGCAGTTCCGGGGCTTCGTCGCGCGGCACACGCATCGCGCGCAACCGCGGCCGGCACCCGCCTCCGCCGACTAGCTAGCCTGCATCGCTCCGCGCATCCTCCCGCCAATCGATGCGTCCGCGCGATCAGAGCAGATCGTTGAGCGAGAATCCCGCCCCGATCACCGTCTGGCGGAAGTTGTAGTCGATCAGGCTCTCGCCGTAGCCGGTGAACGCCTGCAGATAGAACCGGAACGGGCCGACCGCCGGCGCCGACCACTCGAGCTGCGCCGCGCCCTTGCCCGTCGCCGGGTTGCCGCGGCCGGTCAGCGTCAGCGTCTGCCTGCCATGGCGCCACAGCAGCGTCACGTCGCCGTACCCCAGGTAGTCGGTGATGTCGGGATTGTCGTCCTTGGATGCGCTCTCGTGGATGCGCAGCCAGGGCCGCACGAAGAGCGCGAGCTTGCCGCCCGCGAAATGGTCGTCCTCGAAGCCGAATTGCGCGTAGACGCGGTTCCAGCTTCGCGACGTCGGATCCGAGCGACCGTTCGACTGATGGACGAACCCGATGTTGAGGAGCTGCCAGCGCAGGTCGCCGAACAGCGGCAGGTCGGGCTGGGTGACGAACATCAGTTCGGGCTGGTAGTCGGTCTCGCGGAACGGGCGCGATTGCGCTGCGTTGAACATCTGCCAGTTGCTCTGCTGCGTGTAGCCCAGCCAGGTCGCGACGCCGAGCTTCTCGCTGTCCCACAGGCGCGCCTTGAAACTCAGCTGGAACTTCAGTTCGTCGCGCTGGATGTCCGAGCTCGGCCCCTCGTCCGGATGCGTCGGCGACGTCGGCGTCGTGTTGATGCGATCCGAATGGCGAACGACGATGTAGTTGACATTGTGGAACCGCACCAGGAACGGATAGGGACTCCGGGCGTCGTAGCGCGACCACCGCTCGCCGATCATCGAGCGATCGGAGCCTTCGTCGATCGACGCCTCCGGAGGCGCGATCCGGCCGGGCGGCGGCTCGGCCTTGGCGGCAGCGGTCGCGGGAGCGGGGCCGGGGGTTTCGGCCGGCACGCGCCCGACGGCCGCGTCGTAGCACGCAAGGCGCGCACGATCGTCGACGATCGGGGCGCAGGCCGCGAGGTCCGCCCCGGATGCGACCTGCGCGGCGAGGGCCCACGTCGATACGAGAAGAAAACACGATGAGCGCAGGCGCATGGAAGTCGATCGGATGCACCGGATGTCCCGGCAGGTGCAATGCTGGCACATCGGGACCGGCCTTGCGCGCGGAGGCGGGTGCCATCGCCGGCGGACGGCTCGTCGCCGCGCGTCGGTCTCCGGCGTCGCGAAGGCTTTGCTATGCTCGACTCCGTCGTCGTCCCATCCGGAGATGGATGTCATGAGAGATGCATCGCTGCCAGTCACGCTGATCGTCGTCGGCGCCGGCTGGCTGCTCTGGGAATACCGGCTGTTCCCCGACGTGGACTGGATCATCGCCCTCTGCTTCGTTGCCGGTGGCGTCGCAGTCATCGTGATCGACGGCATCAACAAGAACTCCGTGGTCGTGGGCCCGTTCCTGATTGCCGTCGGCGTCGCCTGGCTGCTGCACGATCAGTACTGGGTGCGTTGGAGGATCATCGTTCCGGCGATGCTCGTGCTGCTGGGAGCGTTGATGCTGGTTGCCCGAAGCCCGAGGATTCCGGAGCGCCGCATGCCCGGCGAGGGCCGGCATTGATCGGGGGCTGCGCCTTGCCCCGGGGGTTGCTTTGGCGTAAGTTTCGCCATGACGCTAGGGGTCCTTCCCGTCGGTACATGATGGGTCGGTGAGAGAACACCCTCGGTACCTGTTCGGATAATGCCGGCGCAGGGAAGCGTGAGCCTCTCATCGCTCCTCTTCCTGCCGCGGCAGCGACGAGGAACACGATGAACGCCAACGACCAGTTTTTCGCACGGGACGCCAAGGTGGATTCCGCCGCGGTCGCGCCCCTCCCCGCTTCGCGCAAGATCTACGTCGAAGGCTCGCGCCCGGACCTGCGCGTGCCGATGCGCGAGATCTCGCAGAGCGAAACGCCCGCGTCCTTCGGGAGCGAGAGGAATCCGCCGATCGTCGTCTACGACACGTCGGGACCGTACACCGATCCCGCTGCGCGCATCGACATCAGGCGCGGGCTGCCGCCGCTGCGTGCCCCGTGGATCGCCGAACGCAGCGACACCGTGGAGCTCGACGGTCCGACGTCGGCCTACGGCCGCGAACGGCTCGCCGACCCTCAGCTCGCCGGCCTGCGCTTCGACCTGCACCGCAAGCCGCGGCGCGCGAAAACGGGCGGCAACCTCGGTGGCAATCTCAGTGGCAACGTCACGCAGATGCACTACGCGCGCCGGGGCATCGTCACGCCCGAGATGGAATTCATCGCCATCCGCGAGAACCTGAAGCGCGAGGAAATGCTGCGCACGCTCCCCGCGCTGGTCACGCGCCAGCACCCGGGCCAGGGTTTCGGCGCGGCCATCCCCGATGTCATCACGCCGGAGTTCGTCCGCGACAAAGTCGCGCGCGGGCGCGCGATCATTCCCTGCAACATCAACCACCCCGAAACCGAGCCGATGATCATCGGCCGCAATTTCCTGGTGAAGATCAACGCCAACATCGGCAACTCGGCGGTGTCCTCGTCGATCGGCGAGGAAGTCGAGAAGATGACCTGGGCGACGCGCTGGGGTGCCGACACGGTGATGGATCTGTCGACCGGGTCCAACATTCACGAGACGCGGGAGTGGATGATTCGCAACAGCCCGGTGCCGGTGGGGACGGTGCCCATCTACCAGGCGCTCGAGAAGGTGAACGGCAAGGCCGAGGAGCTGACCTGGGAGATCTTCCGCGACACGCTGATCGAGCAGGCCGAGCAGGGCGTCGACTACTTCACCATCCACGCCGGGGTGCTGCTGCGCTACGTGCCCCTCACCGCGCGGCGCGTCACCGGCATCGTGTCGCGCGGCGGCAGCATCATGGCCGCCTGGTGCCTGGCGCACCACCAGGAGAACTTCCTCTACGCGCACTTCCGCGAGATCAACGAGATCATGCGGGCCTATGACGTCAGCTACTCGCTAGGCGACGGCTTGCGCCCGGGCTCGAACGCCGACGCCAACGACCGCGCCCAGTTCGCCGAATTGGAAACCCTGGGCGAATTGACCAAGCTCGCCTGGGAAG
>DATGDG010000476.1:0-7577 GCA_035311025.1 Casimicrobiaceae bacterium | reverse complement strand
CGAACGGGTGACCGGCACAGGCCTCGCCGGCCAGTCCCGACGGTACGCCGTTGGTCGAGCACATCTGCCAGAGGCCGAGGATCAGCGCGTAGGTGTGCCGCAGCAGCGCGACGCCGTCGCCTTGCGCCAGCTCGGGAAAATGACGTTCCAGCCCCGCCCCCGCCGCGGCCAGGCGCTCGCTCATCCTGGCCTTGAACGCCGTCGCCGTCTCGCGGGGCACCTCGGTCTCGACGATTCCCAGGCAGCGCGTGGCGAGCGAGAGAAATGCCGGCTTCGCCGCGAGATGCGCGAGCGTGATCTCGAGCAGGTCGTCGATCGCGACCGACGGCGAGCGCTCGAGGAATCCGATCAGCGCGCTGAAATATCCGTCGACGTGTCGCTCGTGCAGCGCGAGCAGCAGCTCGTCCTTGCTCGGGAAGTAGAGGTAGACGGTGCCCTTGGCGAGCCCCGCCGCGTCGGCCACCTCCGCGACACTGGCGATGCGGTCGGGCGCGCGCGTGAGCAGGCGCTCGGCGGCATCGAGGATCGCGTGCCGCCGCTCCTCCTTGCCTTCGAGATCCACTGCCCGCTGGCGAATCGCCATCGCCTCTCCCTCGTGGCGGCCGGCGACGTCAACTGACTGCCGGTCACTTGCGCCGTAGCGTGAATGACCCGGGGTCAGTTGTCAACAGGGCCAGCGTGCCCCGTGCGAGCTCGCTCCCGGGATCCGCGAAATCGAGCGCGACGCTGAAGTGATTGCGATCGCGGATGAGCAGGGGTGCCCCCGCGCCCGAGGGCCGGTTGCCGGGCCAGGCGTCGTGGATGAGCTGCGACTGCCGGATGAACTCGGAGGTCTCGTCGGCGCCCACGGCGACCAGCAGCGGCGCGCCGACGCGCGGGGCGAGATGCACCGGCGACATCCGCCTCGCCTCGTCCACGTCGAGGTGCAGATCCGCGTTCATCGACGCCACGACCAGCGGTTCGAGATCGAACACGCCGGACAGCGCGACGCCCGCGACGAACGGGCTGCGCGCCAGACCTTGCGCCTGCCAGTCGGTCGCGAACATCATCGCGACCAGGTGCCCGCCCGCCGAATGCCCGCCGATGACGACCGGACCGACCGCACCGTGCTGCGGACCGTAGCGCTCGATCCAGCGCAGGGCGTGGCGGCATTGCTCGAGGATGGTCGAGATCGTCACGCCGGGGCAGAGGTCGTAGTTGACGACCGCGACCGCGAAACCCGCGGCGACGAAAGGCGGCGCGACGAACCCATGGTCGGCCTTGTCGAGGGTCCGCCAGTAGCCGCCGTGGATGAAGACGAAGCTTCCCCGCGCCGGACCGGCGGGCAGGTACAGGTCGAGCGTCTCCTTGTCGCCCGCGCCGTAGCGCAGGTCCAGCGCCGGCTTAAGGTCCTCCATTGCGCGCTGCGAGCGCGATGCGAACTGCGCGAGCCACACCGGGTGGTCGGGGACCGCGGCGCGATTGTTGTAGCCGCGCTCGACCTCCTCCGGCGTCATGTCCATCGACATCGTCACGCGCCTCGCTGCATCACGCCGCCGGCGCGACGATCTCGATGGACAGCGGCGTCAGTCCTGCGACGCGGCCGTCGAGGCGGTCGCCCACCTTCACCGCAGCCACGCCCGACGGCGTGCCGGTGAAGATCAGGTCGCCCGGCTCGAGGCGGTACATCTGCGACAGGAACGCGATCATGTTCGGCACGTCCCAGACCATGTCCGACAGGTCGCCGCGCTGGCGCGGCGCGCCATTGACGTCGAGCTCGATCGCGCCACGCGACAGGACGCCGGTCGCGCTCACCGGATGGAGCGGGGCAATCGGCGCGGCCTGCGCGAAGGACTTGCCGATGTCCCAGGGGCGCTTCTTCTCCCGCATGTCGTGCTGCAGGTCCCGGCGCGTCATGTCGAGGCCGACCGCATAGCCCCAGACGATCGACTGCGCCTCGCCCGGCGCGAGCTTCACCCCGCTCCTGCCGATCGCGACGACGAGCTCGATCTCGTGGTGGTAGTTCGACGTCGCCAGCGGATAGTCGATGCGGCCCACGGCCGGCGGCACGACGGGCACGATCGAGTCGGCCGACTTCATGAAGAAGAACGGCGGCTCCTTCGACGCGTCGCCTCCCATCTCCTTCGCGTGTTCGGCGTAGTTGCGGCCGACGCAATAGATGTGACGCACCGGAAAGCGCTGGTCGCTTCCGGCGATCGGGACGGACGGGAGCTCCCACGCGGGTATTGCGTATTGCATGGACGGATTTCCTCGAGGTGAGTGGTGGAGCGGGACGTCGGAAAGCTCAGGCCAATCTCGTTCAGGAAGGGACCGGCTGCTCGGCGTCGGGCTGCCTCGCCGGCGCGGCATCGGCGAACGCAGGCAGCGCGTTGCAGGCCGCTTCGATGCGCGTCAGCGTCGGGTAAGGCGAGAGGTCGATCGCGAACCTGCGCGCATTGGCAAGCTGAGGCACGAGGCAGACGTCGGCGAGCGTCGGCGTGTCGCCATGGCAGAAGCGGCCGGTCTCGGGATTGCGCGCGAGCTCCTTCTCCAGCGCCTCGAAGCCGACGTCGATCCAGTAGCGGTACCAGCCGTCCTTCTGCGCCGTCGACGCGCCCATCGTGCCGGTCAGGTAGTTCAGCACGCGCAGGTTGTTGAGCGGATGGATTTCGCAGGCGATGGCGAGCGCGATTGCCCGCACGCGGGCGCGCGCGACCGGGTCCGCGGGCAGCAGCGGCGGCTCCGGGTGCGTCTCGTCGAGGTACTCGACGATCGCGAGCGACTGGGTCAGCACGTGGCCGTCGTCCAGCGCCAGCGCGGGAACGAGACCCTGCGGATTGAGCGCAAGGTAATCCTGTGCGCGCTGGTTCCCCATGCGCAGGTGCACGAACGTGCGCTCGTCGGGCACGACGCCCTTGAGGTTCAGTGCGATGCGCACGCGATACGCGGCCGACGAACGGAAGTAATCGTAGAGTTTCATCGCTTCAGCGGGCGTGACGCGCGGGCCGGCCCGCGCCGGATGGGCGAATGCGGGGGTTCGCCTTCAAAACGCCGAGATCCCGGTCTGCGCGCGGCCGAGGATCAGCGCATGGATGTCGTGGGTGCCCTCGTAGGTGTTGACCGTCTCAAGGTTGAGCACGTGGCGGATCACGTGGAATTCGTCGACGATGCCGTTGCCGCCGTGCATGTCGCGCGCCATGCGCGCGATCTCCAGCGCCTTGCCGCAGCTGTTGCGCTTCATGATCGAGGTGATCTCCGGCGCCGCCCGCCCCTCGTCCTTGAGCCGCCCCAGACGCAGGCAGCCCTGCAGCCCCAGCGCGATCTCGGTCTGCATGTCGGCGAGCTTCCTCTGGATCAGCTGGTTGCCCGCGAGCGGGCGCCCGAACTGCTTGCGGTCGAGCGTGTACTGCCGCGCCGCCTGCCAGCAGAACTCGGCTGCCCCGAGCGCACCCCAGGCGATGCCGTAGCGCGCGCTGTTGAGGCATCCCATCGGGCCTTTCAGGCCCTGCACATTCGGCAGCAGATTCTCGCCGGGGACGAAGACGTCGTCCATCACGATCTCGCCGGTCACCGAAGCCCGCAGCGAGAACTTGCCTTCGATCTTCGGGGCGGTGAGGCCCTTCATTCCCTTCTCGAGGATGAAGCCGCGCACGACGCCGTCGAGCTTGGCCCAGACGATGAACACGTCGGCGATCGGTGCATTGGAGATCCACGTCTTCGATCCCCGCAGGCGGTACCCGCCGTCGACGGCGATTGCGCGGGACTCCATCGATCCGGGATCCGAGCCGTGATTGGGCTCGGTGAGCCCGAAACAGCCGATCAGTTCGCCGGTGGCGAGCCTCGGCAGGTATTTCCCTCGCTGCGCCTCGCTGCCGTACTCGTGGATCGGGAACATGACGAGCGAGCTCTGCACGCTCATCATCGACCGGTAGCCCGAGTCGACGCGCTCGACCTCGCGCGCGATCAGGCCGTAGCAGACGTAGTTGAGGCCCGACCCGCCGTAATCCGGCGGCAGCGTCGCCCCGAGCAGGCCGAGCTCGCCCATCTCGCGGAAGATCGAGGGATCGGTCGTCTCGTTGCGGAACGCGTCGCGGACGCGCGGCATCAGCTTGTCCTGCGCGTAGGCGTGCGCGGCATTCATCACCAGCCGCTCGTCCTCGGACAGCTGGTCGAACAGCAGCAGCGGGTCCTGCCAGTTGAACGATGGCTTGGTGCCGGCAGGGCGTTCGGGGGCGTTCATGTCGGGACTCCGGGGATGGGGCCGGATTTCGGCCGCTGCGCTGATGACCCGCACCAGCGTTGCGCGCCCGGACCCGTCGCCCGGGCGGGCGCACTGCGACCGCGATTATCGCGGCTCTGTCCGCGAACGTGCAATCCCGAACGCTTGATCGCGATCAGGGGAATCGATCGTCGCCGCGGTCATCGCCCCCGGGCGGCGCCTGCTTCGATGCGGGCAACCAGGGCCGCCTTGAGCTGGCCGAGGGATTCGTGGAGAGCTTCGCGCTCCTTTCGGGGCAGCCCCGAGAGCAGGTCGACGATCACGCGCTCGTGTGCCGCCGACATCATGTCGAACTGACGCTTGCCCTTGGCCGTGAGCCGGACCTCGTAAACGCGCCGGTCCTCGGGCGAGTCGCGTCGCAGGACCAGGCCCTCGCCGACCAGCTGGTCGACGAGTCCCGTGACGTTGCCCCCGGTGACCATCAGGCGCCGCGAGAGGTCGCTCATCTTGAGGCCGTTGGACGCGCGGTCGAGCTGCGCCATCAGGTCGAACCTCGGCAGCGTGATCGCGAAGGATTCCCGCAGCTGCTCGCGCACCCGATGCTCGATCATCGTCGAGCAGGTCAGGAGCCGCAGCCACAGGTGCAGCGAAAGGTGATCGCGGGCCGAGAGCTGCGATTCGCGATCGAGCCGCGGCGCCCCTCGATCCGCGCGAAGGGTTTCGCGCTCCGGCCGTCGGGAATCGAGGGCCTTGGTCATCGTGTCATTCCCTGGCTCAAGTCGCGATTGGCGACCGTCGCGTCCTGCCTGCGATGCCGCGTGGGCGCCACGCGAAGACGCCGCGGACGCGCCGCAGCGGCGGATTTCAGCCGCAACCTTGGGACGAGCCCGGCGCAGGCCGCGCCGCAAAGCAGAATGGACATTCGCTCCCCTTCGCCGTCGACCGTCGTTCCGCGGCAGGCCGCCGCGCAATCGCAGTCCCGATCGTGAATGCGGGATTCAGCTTAAACCTCGAGCGATCGGCGTCAAGAGGGTCGCCTCCGGCGGCCGGCGTCGCCCGACCCGGCTGTGTCGCTGCCATCGGACGTTCGGACTAGGCCGAAGCGCCGATCGTTCCCTGCCCGCGCCCGGCCGTAGATTCCACAGCCATGGCCCTCGAGCGTCCAGATCCCATGTGCTCCATTGCCATGCCATCCGCCGATCGCCGCGCCGGGCACCGGGTTCCCGTCGCGGGCAGCGATGCCGGGACGCCGTGCAGGATTTGGATGCGCGCCGCGACGACCATGGCATGGCGGCCCGCGCACTCGGAGTGGGGCATGACGCTGGTCGAACTGCTCGTGGCACTGGCGATCGTCGGCGTGGTCCTCTCCTCGGGCCTGCCGAACTGGGGTGAGTTCCTCGCCGAGCGCCGGCAACGCGACCTCGCCGATGCCCTGATGCAAACGCTGACGCTGGCGCGCAGCGAAGCGATCAAGCGCGGCACCCGGGTCGGAGTGTGTCCGGCGGCGGGCGATGGATGTGCCGCCGGTCCCGCGGCCTGGGAGACCGGGTGGATCGTATTCGCCGACACCGACCACAACGGCAGCATAGGTATCGCTGAGCCGGTGATCGCGCGCGAGCCCACCGCATCGCAGAGCGTCACCGTCCGCGGCAATCGTCCGGTTGCCGACTACGTCTCCTACACCAGCCTCGGACAGGCGCGGCGCATCGACGGCGCGCTGCAGATGGGAACCTTCACGGTCTGCCGCCCGGGCGCCTCCGCGCGCAAGGTCGTGCTCTCCAGCGGAGGACGCGTGAGGATCGCCGAGGCGACGGAGACCTGTCCATGACCTCCCCGAGCGCGCCGGGCTTCTCGCTGATCGAATTGCTGACCGTGGTGTCGATCATCGCGATCCTCGCCGCAATCGCGGTTCCGCCCTACGCTGCGTACGTGCAGCGCGGCCGCCTCGTCGACGCGATCACCCGGCTCGCCGACGCGCGCTCGCGGATGGAGCAGTACTTCCTCGATCGCCGCTCCTACGTCGACGATGACGGTCGCTGCGGGGTCCCGCCGAGCGCCGCCACCAGCGCGGATGCGTTCGAGCTCCGCTGCGACGCAACGGCGTCGACCTACACGTACACGGCAACCGGTCTCGCCACCCACGGCATGGCCGGATTCGCCTACACGATCGACCAGTCGGGTACCAAGGCGACGCTGTCGGTCCCTTCCGGATGGCGCGCGCACGCCGACTGCTGGACCATCCGCAGCGACGGGTTGTGCGTATGAGTGCGAAGGGCCGCCCCAAGGGCGAACACGGCAGAGCACGGCGCGAAGGTCGACCAGCGCGTGCGCGGATGTTCCGGCCGGCGCCGCGCCGCGGCATCGTTCTCCTCGAGGCGATGATCGCGATGCTCGTCCTGAGCCTGGGAACCCTGGCGCTCCTGGGGCTCACCACCCGCGCACTCCACGACGCCGGCAACGCGCACTGGCGCAACCAGGCGGCGAGCCTCGCCGAATCGACGCTGGCACGGATGTGGACCGAGAATCCCGCGACGCTTGCGGATCGATACGATTCCACGACGGGCGGACCGGGCTTTCGCGATATCGTCACCGCAGCATCGAAGCTGCCCGGCGTGACATCCACCCGAAACGCCCCGTTGGTGTCGGTGGCGAATGCGGCGGCGGGCGTCAGTCCCCGCGTTACGTTGACGCTGTTCTGGCAATCCCCGGGCGATGCCCTCCCCCATCGCTACGCGACCGAGCAAGTGGTCGCTGCGCGCTGACGATGAAACTGGCGCCGCATCGCCGTCTCCGACTCGGCCACTCCGCCGAGGATGGCCTGACTCTCGTCGACGTCCTCGCCGGCATCACGGTCGGACTGGTCGCGGTCGTCCTCGCCCATCACGCCCTGGCGGCAATCGGCGAACTGCGCCGCAGCGCAGCGGCGCGCGCCGATGCCGAACAGACGGGCAACATCGCCACATCCATCCTGGCGACGGCCGTGAGCAGCGCCGGCGCCGGCATCGGTGCCGCCGCGCGCTGGCTCGACTCCTGTCCCCCCTCGCCGGATCCCGCGACCACCCAGCGCCCGATCCCCGCCTTGGTGATCGACGGCGGCGGGATCAACAGGCCCGATGCCCTGGTCGTCCGTCAGGTGCACCAGTCGCGGCTCGCCGCACCTGCGGCATTCGCTGCCGGGGCGCCTGCAGGCGCGAGCTTTCGCGTCCAGAGCCCCGACGGATTCGCCACCGGGGATCGCGTCGTCGCGATCAGCCGCAGCGGCACCTGCGCCGCTGCCGAGGTGACGGCGGTCAGCGCGATCGCGGCCGGGGTCCTGGAGATCGCCCACACGCCGGTCGGCGTCGATCTCCCGGTCTCGTCGCTGCTGCTGAACCTCGGG
>DATGDG010000475.1:0-13624 GCA_035311025.1 Casimicrobiaceae bacterium | reverse complement strand
AGCTGCCGTTGCCCACCGACGCGTAGTTGAGCTTGCCCGGGTGCGCCTTGGCCCAGGCGACGAGCTCGGCCAGGTTGTGCACGGGCAACTCGGCATTGACGACCAGCACGTTGGGCTGGCGGGTGGTGGTGATCACGGGCGCCAGATCGCGCCCCACGTCGTAGGGCAGCTTCTGCAGCAGCGGGGCGAACGACAGCGGGCCGTTGAACGCCAGCAGCATCGTGTAGCCGTCCGGCGCGGCATGCGCCACCTCGGCGGTGGCGACGGTGCCGCCCGCGGCAGGCTTGTCCTCGACCACGACCGGCTGGCCGAGGCGGGTCGAGAGCTTGTCGGCGATGGCACGGCCCAGCACGTCGATCGAGCTGCCGGCCGGCGCCGACATCAGGAACCGGAGCGGCCGATCCGGCCAGTTCTGAGCGGCGGATGTGGTCGTCGCGAGCGCAGCGAATGCGATCGCGAGAATCGATCGTGTGAGCATCAGGACCCTCCGGATCATGGTACCTGCGGGAAACGACGGGTCGGCGGCGGGGTGGCGGGTCAGCCGTCGATCCGGCCGCAGACCAGGTACTCGAGCAGCGCTTTCTGGGCATGCAGCCGATTCTCGGCCTCGTCCCAGACGGCGCTCTGCGGCCCGTCGATCACCTCGGCCGAGACTTCCTCCCCCCGGTGGGCCGGGAGGCAGTGCATGAACAGCGCGTCGGGCTTCGCCATGCGCATCATCTCGGTGTCGACCTGCCAGTCGGCGAATGCGCGCAGTCGCGCGTCGTTCTCGGCCTCGAAGCCCATGCTGGTCCAGACGTCCGTGGTCACGAGGTCGGCGCTGCGGGCGGCGTCCATCGGGTCGGCGAAGCTCGCGCAGCGGCTCGCGACTTCGGCGGGGAGCGTACCGCGGTCGATCTCGTATCCCGCCGGCGAGCTCACGTGGATGCGGAAGTCGAGCACCGCCGCGGCCTGCAGCCAGCTCGTCAGCATGTTGTTCGCGTCGCCGATCCACGCCACTGTCCGCCCGCCGATCGCACCGCGCTGCTCGATGTACGTATACACATCGGCGAGGATCTGGCAGGGGTGGTGCTCGTTGGTGAGCCCGTTGATCACGGGCACGCGCGAGTGGCCGGCGAAGCGCTCGATGATCTCTTGCCCGAACGTGCGGATCATCACGACGTCGACCATCCGGCTGATCACGCGCGCGACGTCCTCGATCGGCTCCCCGCGCGAGAGTTGGGTGTCGTGGCGGTTGAGGTTGATCGCGATGCCGCCCAGCTGGTTCATGCCGGCCTCGAAGGAAACGCGGGTGCGCGTCGACGCCTTTTCGAAGACCATCGCGAGGCTGCGGTCGCGCAGCGGCTGATAGAGCTCGTAGCGCTTGAACCGCTCCTTGATCCAGCGCGTGCGATCGAACAGATGCTCGAGTTCGTCGCGCGAGAAGTCGGAAAATTGCAGGAAGTGCTTGGGTGCCGTCACGGGCGTCGGATGCGCTGCGGCAGAATTCCGCCGGGCGCGTGTGTCAAATCAAAAGTCTAGCACGCAGCCGCCTGGCTGCCGCGGTCGTCATGCTCCGCGATCAGGATGCGGTCGCGGCCGGCGCCCTTGGCGCGATAGAGGGTCCTGTCGGCTGCCTCGAGAAGCTGCGACATCGTCGTGCCGTCCTGCCCGAGGACTGCGATTCCGGCGGAAAACGTGAATCCGCCCAGCGACTGTCCGTTCCATTGCACCCGAAGGTCCCGCAGGCGCGCTGCCAGGCTTGCCAGCGCCTTCGCGGCGCCGGCGCCGTTCGCGTCCGGCAGCACGATGCAGAATTCCTCGCCACCATAGCGGCACACGATGTCGGCCGGACGCATCGACATCGGCAGCACGCGGCCGATCTCGCGCAGGACCAGATCCCCGGCCGGATGGCCGTGGCGGTCGTTGACCAGCTTGAAATGGTCGAGATCGACCAGGGCCAGCGCCAGCGGGCTGCCACGCCGCAGCGCGGCCGCGATCAATCCGGGCGCCACCGAGTCGAGGTAGCGGCGATTGAAGAGCTGGGTCAGCGGGTCGTGGACGGCCTCGACTTCGAGCTGCGCCTGCAGGGCCTCGATCTGGATCATCTTGTGCTGCAGATCGGAATTGAGTCGCTCGAGCTCGCGATTGGTCCGCTCGGTGTCGATCCTCTGCGCAAGCGCGCGGTCGCGCTCGTCGCGCGCGTGCGACAGCTCGTGCTCGACGCGCAGCAGGTAGTACTTGGCGCTGGCGCGATGCGACAGGCGTTGCGTCTGGGCGCGCAGCAGCTCGCGGGCGCAGGCATAGGCCGCCTCGTAGTCGCCGCACGCGGCATGCCGCTGTGCCAGCCGGTCCCAAGCCTTGCACTGGATCGGGAGAAACTTGCAGCGCTGCGCCGCATCGGCGGCTGCCCCGAGCGACGAGAGCGCCGCTTCGGCCGGCCCCTGCGCATCGGCGACGACCGCGTCGGCCCAGCGGCTGTGGACCTCGTTGAACCCGCTGGGAAAGTCGGCGTAGATCGCGCGAGCAGTCGCCGCGCATTGCGTTGCGTCGGCCAGGCGCCCGTTGCGCGCATAGACCTCGGCGGCAATCGCCAGATAGTGGTTCTGGGCGGCGCGGCGCGTGGTCGCCGGCGCGCCCGAGAGCATCTGATCGACGATCTCCAGCGCGCCTGCCTCGTCGCCGTTGCCCACCAGCGCCTCGGCCAGGTTCGAGCGCGCGAACATGACGACCTGCGGATTGTCGAATGCGGCGAGCTCGGCAAGCGCGGCCTCGGCGAGTTCGCACGCAGCCTCGTAGTCACCGACGGTCACCAGCGCCGCCGCCAGATTCGACATGACCGTCGGGTGCTGCGGCGACGGTGGTGTGAGGCGCAGCGCCTCGAGCGCTTCGTACAGATAGCGGATCGCGCGGTCGAGTTCGTCGGTGAAATAATGCGCGGCGCCGATTGCATTGAGCAACCAGAAGCGATCCTCGGGCGGAAGGATCTGCTGCGCCTCCGCATAGAGGGAAAGCAGCCGGTCGCGCGCGGCGACCGCCGCACGTTCGACGATGGCGAGCCGGGCCGAAGCAATTTCCGCGAGCAGCATGCCGCGCCGGTCGCCCAGGGCCTCGAAGCCGTCGCGGGCGCTGGCGATCCACTTGCGCGCATCGAGGGGCGCCGCGGTGAAGTACAGATGGTGGTAGGCGATCGCCAGGGCGGCCCACGCATGGAGGCGCGGATCCTCGGGCGACGGGGTCTCGACCAAGGCGAGCGCGCGGGCAAAGGCTCGCTCGGGTTCGCGGAAGTGCTGGTCCCACAACTGGGCGGCGGTGTCGCTCATCGTCCCGCGCTCGGGAAACATCCGGGCGCGACCGGAAGCGCGTCCATGCGCCGCGGGTGCGCCCGGTCAGCGTCGGCGCGATGAAGGCGCTGATCATCGGACGCGAACTCGCGTCGCTCGCACCGTGTCTTCATCGTTTCCATCTCGACTTCGCGCACGACAACGCACTCCGGACGGCTTTCGCTGCAGGCGCGCTCAAGGCGTCGCAGACACGGGGGAGGCCCCCTACCGCGATGCGCGACGAGCCGCGCGAACCTGTCGGACGCATGGGACGGTGATGCGCAGCGTGGCGATCGACGGGGTCACAAACGATCAGGGCGCCCGCGAGGGACGCCCTGTCATCGGTGGCGCCGGGGCGTCGCCGGCTAGGACATCGCCTTGATCGCGTGCGCCAGCCGCGACTTGGTTCGCGAGGCGAGGTTCTTGTGGACGATCTTCTTGTCGGCGATCCGGTCGATCACGGCCTGGGATTCGCGCATCTCCGCCGTTGCGGCCCCCTTGTCCCCCGTCGTGATCGCCTTCTTTACCTTCTTGACCGCAGTGCGCAGCGCCGACTTTAGGCTGGCGTTGCGCTGTCGCGTCGCCTCCGCCTGCCGGGCGCGCTTGCGGGCCTGCGCCGTGTTGGCCATGAATGATGATCCTTGGTCGAATTGATGCAGCGGTAAGCTGCGCGGCCGGCGCTTCCGCGAGCCCCGCCGGGGGCGGGCATGGAGGCGCCGACAAAGACCGCGCATAATACGCGGTTTTTGCACGTGCAGCAAGGCGCTGGACTTGGCCCGCAGCTGCGCCCCGCCGCACCCGCAACCGCCCCTTTCCCCCCTTTCCCCCATTCCCCGTTGAACCTGCTGCGAACCCTCTCGACCGTCAGCGGCATGACGCTGCTGTCGCGCATCGCCGGGCTGCTGCGCGAGACCCTCAAGGCCACCGTCTTCGGTGCCGGCCTGCAGATGGACGCGTTCGAAGCCGCCTTCCGGCTGCCGAACCTCCTGCGCCGGCTGTTCGCCGAAGGCGCGTTCTCCCAGGCGTTCGTCCCGATCCTCGCCGAGTACCAGCGCAAGCGCGGCGCGGATGCCACGCGCAAGCTCGTGGGCGACGTTGGCACGCTGCTCGCGGTGGTGCTGCTCGTCGTCTCGGTCGCCGGATCGATCGCCGCGCCGTGGCTCGTCTACGTGCTTGCAGGGGGGTTCGCAAAGACGCCGGGGAAGGTCGAACTCACCGCCGAAATGATCCGGATCGTCTTCCCGTACATCCTGTTCATTTCGCTGGTGTCGCTCGCCGGCGGCGTCCTCAACGTGCACCGCCGCTTCGCGATTCCGGCCGTCACCCCGGTGCTGCTGAACCTTTCGATCATCGGTTCGGCGATCTTCCTCGCACGCTGGTTCGCCGAGCCGATCAAGGCGCTCGCCTGGGGTGTCGCCTTCGGCGGCGTCGCGCAGCTCGCGCTGCAGATCGTCCCGCTGATGCGCATCGGCATGCTTCCACGACCGGGGTTCGATTGGCGCGACGAAGGCGTGCGCCGCGTGCTGGTCGCGATGGGACCCGCCGTCGTCGGCGTTTCCGCCGCCCAGGTCTCGGCGCTGCTCAACACCCAGCTCGCGGCGTTGCTGGGCGACGGGCGCATCTCGTGGATCACCTACGCCGATCGCCTGATGGAATTCCCGAGCGCACTGCTGGGCGTCGCGCTCGGCACCATCCTGCTGCCGTCGCTCGCACAGCATTACAGCGATGACGACCATCACGAATATTCGGCGCTGCTCGATTGGGGCCTGCGTCTCGCGTTCCTGCTGGCCCTCCCGGCGACGCTCGCGCTGGCGCTGCTCGCGATTCCGTTGGTGTCGACGCTCTACCACTATGGCCGGTTCACGATCAACGACGTCATGCAGACGCGCGCCGCGCTGCTGGGCTACAGCGTGGGATTGCCGGCGCTGATCCTGGTCAAGATCCTCGCCCCGGGTTTCTATGCGCGCCAGGTGATGAAGACCCCGGTCAAGATCGCGTTCTTCACCATCCTGGTCACGCAGGCGATGGCGGTCACGTTCGCGTGGCCGCTCGGGCTGCAGCAGGCGGGGCTCACGCTGGCGACGAGCCTCGGCGCCTGCTGCAACGCGGGATTGCTGCTGTGGTTCCTGCGGCGCAAGGGCTTTTACCGGCCCCAGCCCGGCTGGCCCGCGTTCGCCGCGAAGGTCGTCGTCGCGGTCGCGGCGCTCGCAGCGCTCCTCCTGTGGCTGGCGGGGACCGATGCTTCGTGGCTGCACGCCGGCATCCTGAGCAGGGTCGGTCGCCTCGCGCTGATCATCGTCGCCGGGAGCCTGGTCTACTTCGGCACCCTGTTCGCGCTGGGATTCCGCCTCGAGCACTTCAGCCGCCGCGAAGCGCCATTGCCGGCGGCGATCCCGATCGAGCCCGACGACGGGCAGTAGCCGCCGCGTCCCGTCCCGGAGGAGCGGGCGGAAGCGTCGGCGCAAGCGCGGCAGGACGCCGGTCCCGCGCCGGGCGGGGAGGCGCAGGACGGGCGGGTACTCAGTTCGGCCCGCCGCCGCCTTTCCGGTGGGGGCAGCGCGCCTTCGTGCAGTCGGCGTAGATGTAGAGCGCGTGCTCGCTGATCGCGAATCCGCGGTCCTTCGCGATCCGGGTCTGCCGCTTCTCGATCTCCGCGTCGTAGAACTCCTCGACGCGTCCGCATTGCATGCAGACGAGGTGGTCGTGATGCTTGCCCTCGTTCAATTCGAACACCGCCTTGCCGGACTCGAAATGATGCCGGACCAGCAGTCCTGCCTGCTCGAACTGGGTCAGCACCCGGTAGACGGTGGCAAGCCCGATGTCGAGACCCTCGGCCAGCAGCAGCTTGTAGACGTCCTCGGCGGTGAGGTGGCGAACCTTCGACGTCTCGAACAGGTTGATGATCTTCAGGCGGGGGACCGTCGCCTTCAGTCCTGCGCTCTTGAGATCCTGCGATGTGCTCATTGAGGGCCCTGCGATGCCGTATGGCGCGAATCGTCGTGGCTATAATAGCCATTTGCCCGGATGATTCCCATAGTGCACTCGCGAACGACTTTCCCCGGTGTGCGCAGGCTCGCGGCCACCGTCACGCTCGCGGCCGCCGTCGCCGGCACCGGTGGCTGCGCGACGTCGGAGCAGAACTATGCGTCGGCGTGGCGCTCGCTGGGCGTCTACAAGATCGACATCAACCAGGGCAACTACCTGTCGCAGGACATGGTCGACAAGCTCAAGGTCGGCATGACGCAGCAGCAGGTGCGGCTGATCCTCGGGACGCCGCTGGTCGAGTCGCCTTTCCGCAAGGATCGCTGGGACTACGTCTACGAGTTCTCGAATCAGGGCAAGGTGCTCGAACACCGCAATTTCACTGTCTGGTTCGCCGACGGCAAGCTGACGCGCTGGGAGGGCGACAAGATGCCGGAGTCGATCGTCGACCTCAACCGTTCCGCTGCCGCCAAGGCGCTCCCCCCGAAAGGCGCGTCCGACACGGCGTGGTGGGACAGCCTGCTCGATGTCTTCCGCAAGAAGTGATCATCCGGCGGGGGCCCGGCTGAAACCGGTGCGCATCGCGATCGCAGGCGCCGGCGGCCGGATGGGGCAGGCCCTGATCGACGCGACCCTCGCGGCGCCCGACCTGCTGCTCGCCGCCGCCCTCGACGTCGCCGGAAGTTCCGCGATCGGGACCGACGCCGGTGCGCGCACGGGTCGCGCGACCGGGGTCGCGATCGGCGCCGACGTCGACGCCGCTTTGGGCCGCGCAGATGTGCTGATCGATTTCACCCGTCCTGCAGGAACCCTCGCGCATCTTGCCGCATGCGAGCGCGCGGGCGTGGCCGCGGTCGTCGGCACCACCGGGTTCGATCCCGCCGCGCGAGACGAGATCGTCGAGCGCTCGCGCCGGACCCCGATCGTCCTCGCGCCGAACATGAGCGTCGGCGTCAATGTCCTGATCGAACTGGTCGAACTCGCCGCAGCCCGCCTCGGGTCGGAATTCGACATCGAGATCGTCGAGATGCATCACCGCCACAAGGTCGACGCGCCGTCGGGCACGGCGCTGCGCCTCGGCGAAGCCGCGGCGAAGGGCGCCGGCGTATCGCTCGCGGATCACGCCGTGTATGCGCGCGAAGGCGTCACCGGCGAGCGCAAGCCCGGCGCGATCGGGTTCGCGACCCTGCGCGGTGGCGACGTCGTCGGCGAGCACACGGTCGTCTTCGCGGGTGCCGGCGAGCGGGTCGAGCTCACCCATCGCGCAACGTCGCGCGGCAATTTCGCCGCCGGCGCATTGCGCGCCGCGCGGTTCCTCGCCGCGAAGCGCGCCGAAGGGGCAAGCGGCCTCTTCGACATGGCCGACGTTCTCGGAATGCGCTGAGCGGGCTTTCGGGTCCCCTGCACCCGCAGGGTGCCCGGCAGCGCAGGCGCGACGCGCACTGCGGGCGTCGCCGCTACGCCGCGACGGCCTCGGGTGCGGCGATCCGCTCGATCTCGTTCGCAGCCCTCGCGAGCGACGCCTGGCGGCTCGTGTCGCTGATCGCGAGGCCCTCGGCGTAGACGAACTCGACGTCGGTGATGCCGAGGAACGCGAGAAAGTCGCGCACGTACGCGGTCTGCAGGTCGCGCGGCGTGCCGGCATAGAGCCCGCCGCGGGTCGCGAACACGTAGGCCTTCTTTCCGGTCAGCAGGCCGACGGGACCACTGTCGCTGTATCGGAACGTCACGCCGGCGCGGGCGACATGGTCGAAATACGCCTTGAGCGTCGACGGAACGCCGAAGTTGTACATCGGCAGGCCCACCACGATCGTGTCGGCGGACCTGAGCTCGTCGATCAGCGCATCGGACTCGGCGACGACCGCCTGCTGCTCCACCGTGCGCGTCTCCGGTGCGGCGACGAAGGCGCCGAAGCGCGCGCCGGTCAGGTGCGGGACCGGATCACGTGCGAGGTCGCGCACGACGACCCGGCAGCCGGGCGCGGCGGCGCGGCGGCTTTCGATGAATGCATCGGCGAGTCGGCTCGATTGTCCGGCATCACCGAAAATGCTGGTCTTGATCTGCAGTAGCGTCATGGCGTCGGTCCTCGGGTTTGAGCATCCTTGCTCGATGCCTTCATTGTTGTATTCAAGGATTCAATAAAAAAGCGCAAAATATTCATAGTATCGATCGAATAAATGGATAGTTAAGTGGGCATGAGAATCAGGACAGCCGCATCCGCTGCCGCGCAGGGGAACGCCCGCGGCGGGCAGCACCTGCCCGCGCGTGCCCCCGGCGGAGCGCACGCCGGAGACGCTCGCCGCGCCACCTCCGAGCCGCGCATCACCCTCGAGCAATGGCAGGCGTTCGTCGCCGTCGTCGATGCGGGCGGCTACGCCAAAGCCTCGGAGGCCCTTCACAAGAGCCAGTCGACCCTGACCTACGCGGTGCAGAAGCTCGAGGCGCTCCTCGGCGTCAAGGCATTCGAGCTCCGGGGCCGCAAGGCGGTGCTGACGCCGACCGGGCGGATGCTGCACCAGCGGGCGAAGATCCTGCTCGACGAGGCACGCGGGGTCGAGCACGCCGCGTGCGTGGCATCGGCCGGCTGGGAGCCGGAGGTCCGGGTCGCCGCCGATATCGTCTTCCCCTACGACCTGCTGCTCGCGGCCTTCAACCTCTTCGGCCTCGAGAGTCCGCACACGCGGATCGAGCTGATCGAGTCGGTGCTGGCCGGCAGCAGCGAGGCGCTGGCCGACGGGCGCGCCGATCTCGCCATCGCCAGCGAGGTGCCGCAGGGCCACGCGTTCGAGCCGCTGGCGCGGCTGCGGGCGATCCCGGCCGCCCACCCCGACCATCCGCTGCACCGCCTGGGCCGCACGCTGACGCAGCGCGACCTGCGCGCGCAGCGTCAGCTCGTCGTCCGGGAATCCGATGCCAGGCGCGCGACCCGCCCCAGCGTCGAGGTCGCGCAGCGCTGGACGATGGGCCACGTGTCGACCTCGATCATGGCGGCGACCATGGGCTTCGGCTTCGGCTGGTACGCCGAGGACAGGATCCGAGGCGAGCTCGCCGCCGGCACGCTGAAGCCGCTTCCAATGCGCGAAGGCGGCGAGCGCTACATCGACCTCTATCTGGTCCATGCCGATCGCGACAACGCGGGTCCGGCCACGCTCCGGCTCGCCCAGATCATCCGCGAGCACACCGCGCAGGCCTGCTCGCGCAGAAACCATTCCGGCACCCCGAACCGGCGACGAGGAGGATCCGATGAGCGGCAATCCGTTTGACCTCGGCGGGCGCATCGCACTCGTCACCGGCGGAGGCGCCGGGCTGGGCCTCGCCATCGCGCAGGCGCTCGCTCGCGCCGGCGCCACCGCGGTGCTGAACGGACGCGATGCGGCCAAGCTCGATGCGGCCGCCGCGGGGCTCGCCCGCGACGGGCTCGCGGCGTCGGTGCAGGCCTTCGACGTCGCCGATCCCGGCGCGGTCGATGCCGGCATCGATGCGATCGTCCGGCGCCACGGCCGCATCGACATCCTGGTCAACAACGCGGCGCTCAACCGTCGCGCGATGCTCGAAGCGATGACGCTCGAGGCATGGCGCGAGCTCCAGGCGACGAACGTCGACGGCCCTTTCCTGGTCACGCGCGCGGTGCTGCCCGGCATGAAGGCGCGCCGCAACGGCAAGATCATCAACATCTGCTCGCTCGCTGCGGATCTCGGCCGGCCGCGCATCGTCGCCTACGCGACCAGCAAGGGCGCACTGCGGATGCTGACGCGGGCCCTCGCGGTCGAGGTCGCGGCGTTCAACATCCAGGTCAATGGCATCGTGCCGGGTTTCGTCAGGACCGCGATGAACGCCGACGTGATGGCCGATCCCGAGTTGGTCGCCTGGGTCGAGCGCCGCACGCCTGCGGGCCGCTGGGCGGATCCCGACGACATCGCGGGCAGCGCGGTCTTCCTGGCGTCGCGGGCCGCCGATTACGTGACCGGCCACCTGCTGCACGTCGACGGCGGATTCGCTGCTTCGTATTGAGCGAATGGGCGTTTTCCGGTAGAATTCACAGGCTTGGAGGCGGGGAAGGGAAACCTTCCCCGTTTGCACGTACAGAGCGCGCGCAACGTGCGCTTCGCGGCACGCGCGCACCGCGTGCTTCGCGGCAGTACCCGGCTCCTGATCAAGCTTGCGATGAACGTCCAGCAAACCGCCGCCACGACCACGACGCCCGCACTGTTTCCCGCGCACGCGCAGGGTATCCTCGCGCTCGCCGACGGCACGGTGCTGCACGGCCGCACGATCGGCGCGATGGGGCGCGCGGTGGGCGAGGTCGTGTTCAACACGTCGATGACCGGCTACCAGGAGATCCTGACCGATCCATCGTACGCAGGCCAGATCGTCACGCTGACCTATCCCCACATCGGCAACGTCGGGGTCAATCCCGAGGACGCCGAGTCGCGGCGGCTCTTCGGCGCCGGGCTGGTGATTCGCGACCTGCCGTCGCTGGCGTCGAACTGGCGCTGCAGCGACGATCTCTCGAGCTACCTGCGTCGTGCGAACGTGGTCGGGATCGCCGATGTGGACACGCGCAGGCTGACCCGAATCCTGCGTGAAGGCGGCGCGCAGAACGGCTGCATCGCCGCCGCGACGACGATCACCGATGCCGACATCGCCGACGCGGTCGCGCGGGCCCGCGCCGCGCCGTCGATGGCGGGGCAGGACCTCGCCAGGGTCGTGTCCTGCAGCGAGCCCTACGCCTGGACGTCGGGTGCATGGGAGCTGGGGACCGGCTACCGCACGCCGGGCGAATCGAGGTTCCACGTCGTCGCCTACGATTTCGGCGCCAAGCAGAACATCCTGCGACTGCTGGCGGAGCGAGGCTGCCGCCTCACCGTGGTGCCGGCGCAGACGCCCGCGCGCGACGCGCTCGCGCTCGCACCCGACGGCATCTTCCTGTCCAACGGACCCGGCGACCCCGAGGCCTGCGACTATGCGATCCGCGCGATCCGCGAGCTGGTCGACGGCGGCATCCCGGTGTTCGGAATCTGCCTCGGCCACCAGCTGCTGGCACTTGCCTCCGGCGGGCGCACGGTGAAGATGAAGTTCGGGCACCACGGCGCGAATCATCCGGTGCTCGACAAGGACACCGGGCGCGTGGTCATCACCAGCCAGAACCACGGCTTCGCCGTCGATGCCGCGTCGCTGCCTTCGAACCTGCGCGTGACCCACGTCTCGCTGTTCGACGGCAGCCTGCAGGGCATCGCGCGCACCGACCGGCCGGCGTTCAGCTTCCAGGGTCATCCCGAGGCCAGCCCCGGCCCCCACGACCTTGCCTACCTGTTCGACCGCTTCGTGAAGATGATGGAGAAGAAATAGCCGTGCCCAAGCGGACCGACATCCGGAGCATCATGATCGTCGGCGCGGGCCCGATCATCATCGGGCAGGCCTGCGAGTTCGACTACTCGGGCGCGCAGGCATGCAAGGCGCTGAAGGAGGAGGGCTACCGCGTCATCCTCGTCAACTCGAATCCGGCGACGATCATGACCGACCCCGAGATGGCCGATGTCACGTACATCGAGCCGATCACGTGGCAGATGGTCGCGAGCATCATCGAGCGCGAGCGCCCCGATGCGCTGCTGCCGACGATGGGCGGGCAGACGGCATTGAACTGCGCGCTGGACCTCGCGCGCGAGGGCGTGCTGACCAAGTTCGACGTCGAGCTGATCGGCGCGTCGAAGAAGGCGATCGACAAGGCCGAGGATCGCGAGAAGTTCAAGGCGGCGATGACGCGGATCGGGCTCGGCTCGGCGCGCTCGGGGATCGCCCACAACCTCGAGCAGGCGCTCGAGGTCCAGGCGCAGATCGGCTTCCCGGCGGTCATCCGGCCATCGTTCACCCTCGGCGGAACCGGCGGCGGCATCGCCTACAACAAGGACGAGTTCGTCGACATGTGCAAGCGCGGGCTCGACCTGTCGCCGACCCGCGAGCTGCTGATCGAGGAGTCTCTGCTCGGCTGGAAAGAGTTCGAGATGGAGGTCGTCCGCGATCGCAAGGACAACTGCATCATCGTCTGCTCGATCGAGAACCTCGACCCGATGGGCGTGCACACCGGCGACTCGATCACCGTCGCGCCGGCGCAGACGCTGACCGACAAGGAATACCAGATCATGCGCGACGCGTCGATCGCGGTGCTGCGCGAGATCGGCGTCGACACCGGCGGCTCGAACGTGCAGTTCGCGATCAATCCCGCCGACGGCCGGATGATCGTCATCGAGATGAACCCGCGGGTGTCGCGCAGCTCCACGCTGGCGTCCAAGGCGACCGGCTTCCCGATCGCCAAGATCGCCGCCAAGCTCGCGGTCGGCTACACGCTGGACGAACTGTCGAACGACATCACGGGAACGCACGGCGACCACTTCATGCCGGCGTCCTTCGAGCCGACGATCGACTACGTCGTCACCAAGGTCCCGCGCTTCGCGTTCGAGAAGTTCAAGCAGGCCGACGACCGGCTGACGACCCAGATGAAGTCGGTCGGCGAGGTGATGGCGATCGGGCGCACGTTCAAGGAATCGCTGCAGAAGGCGCTGCGCGGCCTCGAGGTCGGCGTCGACGGATTCAACCTGAAGACCGTCGATCCGGAAACGATCGCCGACGAGCTCGCCTATCCGCGCGCCGAGCGGCTCTGGTACGTCGCGGACGCGTTCGGCATCGGCATGAGCGTCGAGGAGCTCCACGGCCACACGAAGATCGACCCCTGGTTCCTGTCGCAGATCAAGGAGATCGTCGACGTCGAGCTCGAGCTCGAGAAGCGGACGCTCGAGTCGCTGGCCGGGGACGACCTGCGCGAGCTCAAGCGCATGGGTTTCTCCGACCGGCGTATCGCGTCGCTGTGCAAGACGACCGAGACTGCCGTGCGCGGACGCCGCCACGCGCTGGGCATCCGGCCCGTCTACAAGCGCGTCGACACCTGCGCCGCCGAGTTCTCGACGCGCACCGCGTACATGTACTCGACCTACGAGGACGAATGCGAGGCGCATCCGACCGACCGCAGGAAGGTCATGGTGCTGGGCGGCGGGCCCAACCGGATCGGCCAGGGCATCGAGTTCGACTACTGCTGCGTGCACGCGGCGATGGCGCTCTCGGCGGACGGATTCGAGACGATCATGGTCAACTGCAATCCCGAGACTGTGTCGACCGACTACGACACTTCGGACCGCCTCTACTTCGAGCCGCTGACGCTCGAGGACGTGCTCGAGATCGTCCACGTCGAGAGGCCGTGGGGCGTGATCGTCCAGTACGGCGGCCAGACCCCGCTCAAGCTCGCGCGCGACCTCGAGGCGAACGGCGTGCCGATCATCGGCACGTCA
>DATGDG010000474.1:0-6599 GCA_035311025.1 Casimicrobiaceae bacterium | reverse complement strand
GACCGGCAATCCCGCGGCAGGGGTAGCCGGTGCGCTGGCGGGCTGCCGACGCGAGATGGAGGCCGGATTCCGCAGCAGCGCGCACGATCGGGCCGGCGTCAGTGTCGCTTCGGCGCCGGACCCTGCACGACCTGCACCAGGTGCCGCGGGTGCAGGTAGCGCGCGAAAGCGTCCTGCACCTCCTTCGCGGTCATCTCGAGGTAGCGCCTGCCCGCCACCATCGGCTGATCGAGGGGCTCTCCCCGGTAGCTCCACGTCAGCAACGCCCCGGCGATCCGATTGACGCTCGCGACCTCCAGCGGTATCGAGCGGATCTGGTACTGCCGCGCGTTGTCGAGCTCGGTGTCCTTGACCGGCGTCCGCTGCATGGCCTCGATGTCGCGCAGGACCAGCGCGTCGACGTCGGCCACCTTGTCCGGGTCGCTGCCGTACTCGGCATAGAAGATCGATCGCGAGCGGTCGAAGTTCATTCCCGACCTCGCGTCGTACGCGTAACCGTGCCGGACGCGAACGTCCGTCATCAGCCGCGAGGCAAAGCCGTTGCCCCCGAGGACGTCGTTGCCGAGCTGCAGCGCATAGCGATCGGGATTGTGCAGGTCGAGATCCATCACCTGACCCATCAGCACCTGATCCTGGGAAGCATAGGGGTTAGGCACGACCGCGTAGCTCGGCGGGTTGAGGGGCACCTTCGGCGGAATCACGTCGGGCTTCGGACCCTGCGAGCGCCAGCCGCCGAAATACTTGTCGATGGTCGCCCGTGCCTGATCCGGCGTGACGTCGCCGACCACCACGATGGTCGTCAGGTCGGGGCGGTAGGTGGCGTCGAAGTAGTGCCGCAGGTCGGCGAGCGCCAGCTTGCCCACCGTGGCAGGCGTGGCTTCGCGCAGGTGGGGGTCGCCGGCGGGCAGCAGACCCTGCCTCAGTGCCCGGAACATCCGGTAGCGCGGCGACTGCAACTCGCCGGCGAGCGTCCGCGCCAGCGATTGCTGCTGCACCGAGAACGCTTCTTCGGGAATCGCCGGGTGCAGCTCGTTGTCGGCGAGCAGCGCAACGCCCCGATCGAAGCTCTCGCTCGGCACGGCGAGGCTGAAATCGTCGCCTCCGGATTCCGTCGCCGCGATCGCATCCAACGCCTTGTGGAACGCAGTCCGGTCGAGCGTCGTCGTGCCGTAATCGAACAGCGCGGCGAGCAGGCGGCCGACGCCTTCCTGCCCCTTGGGTTCCTGCATCCCGGCATCGTGATCGACGTGGCCGAGCACGGTGACGGTCTTGCTGACGGTCTCCGGCTGCACGACCAGCGTGATTCCGTTGGGCAGCGTCATCCGGGTCGGGGCCAGCGTCCAGTGCGGCAGCTCGAGCTTGCGAAGCGCCTTCGCCGCCCAGTCGGGCAGCGGCACGTCCAGCTTGTCGTTGCCCGCGAAGGACTCGCTGCCTCCGAAACCGGCGCTGTTCGGCGGACGCCTGCCATTGGGGTCGGGGGCCAGGACGATGGTCACGCGCCGGTCGCGACGCAGGTATTCGCGCGCGATGCGGTTGACGTCGTCGACGGTGACGCGCTGGATCTGCTGCTCGGCTGCTTCCGGTGAGTCGAGTCCCTGCCAGGCAAGGGCCTGCGACCACGAACTGGCGATGCTGACTGCGCTGTTCTTGTTGAACTCGAACTGCGCGCGTTCCGAACGCTTGGCGGCCTCGACCAGCTCGGGCGGCGCGCCGTTGACGAGCAGCGCGTCGATCGCTCGGTCGAGCTCCGCCTTCGCCTGGGTCGGATTGCCGCCCTTGGGAAAGGCGGCTTCGACGACACCGATGCCGCCGTGGCTGAAGGGCTGGATCTGGGCGTCGGCGCTCAGCACCTTGCCTTGCGCAGCGAGGTCGGAGAGCCCGCTGCGCGGATTGTTGAGCACGTCGAGCAGCACCTGCGCTGCGGCGTTGTCCCTGGACATCGCGCCCGGCATCCGGTACAGGAACTGCACCGTTCCGGTCCCGGAGGGGGTCGTGCGCACGATCGTCTGCGCCTCGAACGGTCGCAGCGCGACCGGCTTGCGGGCGGGTGTCGGCCGGGAAGGAATCGGGTCGAACAACGCCTTGATCTCGTCCAGCGTCGCCTGCGGGTCGACGTCGCCGACGACCACGAAGATCGCATTGCCGGGCTGATACCAGGCGTCGTAGAACGCGTGCAGGGTCTTCGAGGTGGTCCTGTCGAACGAAGGCCGGGTGCCGAGGGGGTCCTGGGCGTAGCCGGTCCCGGCGTACAGGATGTCCTCCGCCTGCTCGAAGGCCAGGAAGCCCGGGTCGGAGATGTCGCCGGAGACTTCCTGCTCGATGGCGCCTTTCTCGAGGTTCCAGTCCTGGTCGGTCAGCCGCGCACCCCGCATGCGAGCGGCTTCGATGTGCAGGATGATGCCCAGGTACGCTGCGGGCGCGACGAAGATGTACTGCGTCGCGTCGTTGGTCGTGAATGCATTGTTCTCGCCCCCCATCTTGCCGGTGATTTCGTTGAGCTGCGCGCCGGTGAACGCCTTGTTGTCCCGGAACATCATGTGCTCCAGGGCGTGGGCCGTTCCTGGAAAGCCTTGCGGGGTCTGATAGCCGCCGGCGAGGTAGGTCATCTGGGTGGTGACCGTCGGGGCCAGCGTGTCGCGCACGATCACCACGCGCAGGCCGTTGCCGAGGGTGGCGCGCAGCACGTTGCCGCCCTGCGCGACCGGAGCGCCCGCATCGGCTGCCGCGGCAAGGGCGGCCACCGGGCCGGCGAGCAGTCCGAATGCGAGCAGGATGCCGGCAGCCAGCGGTTTTAAAGGACGAAATTTCATCGAATGCGGCTCCCGGAGGGCAGGTTGGATGGTTGAGGTCTGAATGATTGTGCGTGCCGGCGCGCAGGGGCCCCTTGCCGGCGGGCCCCGCCTGCGGACGGAATTGCGCCGAAGCGGGTGCATCCAGTCTTCGCGCAAAGGTCGATTGTCGCCTGCATCGGCGGACTCGGGTTTCCTGCTCTGATTTGGCGGGGTGGAACGGGTGCAACGGCGAATTCCCGCCGCACTCGCGCGGACCGGTCACGCGGACCGGTCGCTTGGCAGCCCGGCGGCGTGTCGACCCGCCGGTAGGACATCGCGGCAGCACGTCAGTTCACGTTCCGGCCCCCGGGGAGTGGGTCGACTTGCGACATCTGCTCGGTCCACCCCTATAATCGCGCGCAGGGATGGACGATCCTTTCCGCGAAGCAGGGCAGGACGGACCTTCCCGCATAACGATCAGGAGGAATGTTCAATGAAAGCGACCAGGCAATTCGGAGCTGCGCTCGCCGGCATCTGTGCCACGGCATTTCTGGCGGCGGCACCGGCTCACGCAGCGCCTTTCGCGGGTGCGGAGGCGACCAAGGACCACTACGGCGTCATCTTCCACATCGACGAAGGCGGCCAGGCAACGATCAAGAAGACACTGACCAACGTCGAGAACCTGCTGAACGATCCGCGCCTCAAGGGCAAGGTCCAGATTGAACTGATCGCGAACAGCAAGGGCTTTGCGGTCTACGTGAAGAACAACGGCTTCGAGGACAAGCTGAAGGAGCTGCAGAAGGAAGGCGTCATCCTCGCCCAGTGCTCGAACACGCTGCACGAACTGCATGTCGACCGCAAGGACCTGTATTCGTTCGTCAGCATCGTGCCGTCCGGAATGGGCGAGATCACGCTGCGCGAGGCACAGGGCTGGGCGTACATACATCCGAGCCCGCCGAAATCCGCCCTGTAGCACCCCGTCGTCCGCGAGGCCCCGCCCGGGGCCTCCTTCATGCTGCACGGCGCCGAGGCGACGGCATCCCGACAGCGCCGGCTGCAGCCATCAGTCCTGCCTGCGCTCGACGCTAGGTCGCGGCTCCCGGTTCACATCGCAAGTCACCTCTGACGGAGATCACCCATGAAGCAGCGCCCGCGGTCGAAATCGCGCAACGTCCTGCGGTCGGGAATCCTGTTGCTCGCGGCCGCGATGTGCGCGCCCATGGCGCTGGCGGCGGGCTATCCCGACAAGCCGATCCGCCTGATCGTGCCGTTCCCGCCGGGCGGGCCGACCGACATGGTTGCGCGGCCCCTCGCCGAGTTCCTGGGCAAGCGCCTGAACCAGCAGATCATTGTCGACAATCGCGGCGGCGCAGGGGGCGCGATCGGTGCCGAGGTGGTGGCGAAGGCGCCTGCGGATGGCTATACGCTGCTGATGGCGACGGTCGGCACCCATGCGATCAACGCCACGCTCTACAAGAAGCTCGGCTACGATCCGGTGAAGGATTTCACTCCGATCTCGCTGGTGGCCGCGGCACCGGTGGCGCTGGTCGTCAATCCGTCGGTCCCGGTCAACTCGGTTGCCGACCTGATCGCGCTTGCCAAGGCCAAGCCGGGGACGCTGAATTTCGGAAGCGCAGGCAATGGCACGCCGGGGCATCTGACCGGCGAGATGTTCCGCGCGGCGACCGGCACCGACCTCAAGCACGTCCCGTACAAGGGCAGTGCGCCGGCCATCTCGGACCTTCTCGGCGGGCAGATCCAGCTGATGTTCGACCCGCTCCAGTCGGTGCTGCCGCAGGTGCGCGCGGGTCGGCTCAAGCTGCTCGCCGTCAGCAGCAGGGTCCGCTCGCCGGCCGCGCCCGACGTGCCGACGTTCGCCGAGTCCGGTCTCAAGGACTTCGAGGCGACTGCGTGGTGGGGCGTGTTCGCCCCTGCCCATCTTCCGCCGGCGATCGCGAACGAGCTCAACGAGGCGATCAACGCCGTCGTTCGCACGGACGGCTTTCGCGCGCTGCTGGTGCCGCAGGGGGTCACGGTGATCGGCGACACGCCCGCCGAATTTGCCGAGTTCCAGCAGCATGAACTCGTCAAGTGGGGCAAGGCGGTACGAAAGTCGGGCGCATCGGTCGACTGACATGCGACTGACCGAGCACGAGCAGGCGATGCTCGCCGGCGAAATGGGACCGGTGCGGCAGCTCGCGCTGCAACACCAGATCAAGGTCGGCGATTTCTTCGGCGCCGAGGATTTCGTCCCGGTCACCCAGGCGCACATCATGGCCGACACCGAGAGCCTGGGCGAGGCGGGCGTCGCCTGGCTCGAGATGCTCGCCAGCCACCCGGTTGCCGAGCGTCGCGTGCGCATCCCGACGATCACCGATCCGCGAGGCACGGATTTCAGCAAGGCCGCGCTGCTCAAGCAGGCGGTCTGGATGCTGGACCTCGAGCAGCGGGCGATCGATGCCTTCGTCAAGCTCGGCGTGATGATGACCGACACGTGCATCAACTACCAGACGGTGCGGGCAGCCACCCGCGGCGAGCACGTGGCGTTCGGCGACACCGGCGTGGTCATCTACACCAATTCGGTCGGCGGAGCGCGCTCGAATTTCGAGGGCGGGCCCTCGGCGCTCGCAGCCGGGCTCACCGGCCGCACCCCGCGCTACGGCTATCACCTCGACAGCCGCAGGCAGGCGACGCTGCGGGTGCGCACCGACTGGACCCCTGCGACCTTGAACGAATGGGGTGCGCTGGGCGGGGTGGTCGGCCGGCTTGCCGGCAACTACTGGGCGGTGCCGGTCATCGAGGGCATCGATCGCGCGCCCGGCTCGGACGAACTCAAGCACTTCGGCGCGTCGATGGCGAGCTTCGGGTCGATCGCGCTGTTCCACATGCCGGGGGTGACGCCGGAGGCCGCGCGCCTGCAGGACGTCGCGTCTCCGGGGATTCCCGAGCATTGCATCGGTCGCGCCGACGCGATGGCGCTGCAGGCGTCGTATCGTGGCGACGACAAGGTCGACGTCGTCGTGTTCTCGGGGCCGCAGCTGTCGCTGATCGAACTCGCCGCGCTCGCCGACCTGTGCGACGGCCGGCGGTTCACCGTGCCGGTGCTTGCAGTGACCAGTCCGCAGATCAAGCCCGATGCCGATCGGATGCGACTGACGGCGCGCATCGAGGACGCCGGCGGCACCGTGCTCTCCGGCATGTGCTTCTACCAGTCGTATGCGCGGGAGATCGCGCAAGCCAACGGCTGGAAGAACCTGGTCACCAACAGCGCCAAGATGGTCAACATCCTGGGCGGCTACGGCTACCGGCCGATGCTCGCGTCGATGGAGGAGTGTGTCGATGCGGGCTGCACGGGGAGGCTGGCATGAACGCCGCTGCATCGGCCGCAGGCCTGGAAGGTGTCCGATGAGCGCGATGGAATTCCAGGCCAGGCACGCGATGGGGTCGCGGGTCGAGGGTGTGGCGCTGGTCGCGAAGGACGGTTTTTCAGCGCGCTACGATCTCGACCGGATCCAGGGCGTGTTCTCGCGGCCTGCGCACAAGCTCGCCGGCCAGTCGTATCGCGACCGCGTCCTGGTGCTCGACACCGCCAAGGGCGGCGTGGCTTCGGCCTGGATGCTGCACGAGATGAAGGCGCGCGGCGTCACCCCGCTCGCGCTGGTCTTCAATACGGTCAATCCCATCATCGCGCAGGGTACGGCGCTCGCCGACCTGACGATGCTCGCCGGGTTCGACTGCGACATCACGTCGGCACTGGCATCGGGCGCGCGGCTGGAACTGCTGCCCGAGCAGCGGTTGCTGCGGGTGATCGCGTCGGCCCCCTGAGTC
>DATGDG010000473.1:0-4837 GCA_035311025.1 Casimicrobiaceae bacterium | reverse complement strand
AACGGCAAGAAGGTCATCCAGGAAGTGGGGCTCGCGGCCAAGCAGATGCTGGGCCGCACGCCTGGGAACATCACCGCGATACGGCCCATGAAGGACGGCGTCATCGCCGACTTCACCGTCACCGAGCAGATGCTGAAGCAGTTCATCAAGAAGGTGCTCGATTCGCGCCTGTTCTCGCCCTCCCCGCGCATCATCATCTGCGTTCCCTGCGGCTCGACGCAGGTCGAGCGGCGCGCGATCCGCGAGTCGGCGCTCGGCGCCGGCGCATCGAAGGTGTTCCTGATCGAGGAGCCGATGGCGGCCGCGATCGGCGCCGATCTCCCGGTCGGCGACGCGACCGGGTCGATGGTCGTCGACATCGGCGGCGGAACGACCGAGGTCGGCGTCATCTCGCTCGGCGGCATGGTTTACGCCGGCTCGGTGCGCGTCGGCGGCGACAAGTTCGACGAGGCGGTCGTCAACTACATCCGGCGCAATTACGGGATGCTGATCGGCGAGACGACGGCCGAGCTGATCAAGAAGACGATCGGCTCCGCGTTCCCGGGCTCCGAGGTCAAGGAGATGGAGGTCAAGGGCCGGAACCTCGCCGAGGGGATCCCGCGCAGCTTCACCGTGTCGTCCAACGAGATCCTCGAGGCGCTGACCGATCCCCTGAACAGCATCGTATCCTCGGTCAAGAGCGCGCTGGAGCGCACGCCGCCTGAACTCGGCGCCGACATCGCCGAGCGCGGCATGGTGCTGACCGGCGGGGGTGCGCTGCTGCGCGACCTCGACCGGCTGCTGATGGAAGAGACCGGGCTTCCGGTGATCGTCGCCGACGACCCGCTCACCTGCGTCGTGCGTGGCTGCGGCAAGGCACTCGAGAACATGGAGAAGCTGCAGACGATCTTCACGAGCGACTGATCGTCGCCGGGCGGAGCGGCCCGACACCTCGCGATGCGTCCCATTCCGGTCGATACTCCCGCATTCTTCAATCGGGGCCCCAGTCCGCTTGCGCGGCTCGCGTTCTTCGGGCTGCTTTCGCTGGTGCTGCTGTTCACCGACACGCGCTACCGCTATCTCGAGAACGTCCGCCAGGTGGCGGCGGCCGTGCTCTATCCGCTGCAACGGGCGCTGCTGGTGCCGGGCACGGCCTTGGGCTACGTCGAGGAATATTTCGGATCCAAGCGGGAACTCGCCGACGAGAATTCAACGCTCAAGCGGGAACTCGTCGCGAGCGGACCCGCGACGCAGGGCTACGCGCTGGCGCAGCGGGAGAACGCGCGCCTCAAGGCGCTGCTCGGCCTGCGCGAGCAGTACAGCGGGGCCGCGACGGCCGTGCAGGTCCTGTATGCGGGCCGCGACCCCTTCACGCAGAAGGTGTTCGTCGACAAGGGTTCGAAGGATGGCATCGCGGCCGGCGAGGGCGTCATCGATGAAACCGGCGTGGTCGGGCAGGTCACGCGCGTGTTCCCCTACATGGCCGAGGTGACGCTGATCACCGATCGCGACCAGGCGGTGCCCGTCAAGGTCGAGCGCAGCGGCGCGCGCAGCGTGATGTTCGGCAACGGCACCGGGCGCTCGCCCGAGCTGCGTTTCACGGCGCCGACGGCCGATCTCCGGGTGGGGGATCGCCTCGTGACCTCCGGCATCGACGGGACGTACCCGCCGGGCCTCGCCGTCGCCGTGATCACCGACGTCGTCCGCGACACCGGCCAGATGTTCGCGAGGATCGCCTGCAGGCCGCTCGCCGGCGTCGACCGCAGCGAGTACCTGCTGGTGCTGGCGCGGCCGGACGCGATGCCCTCGCGGCCCGAAGAACCGGCCGACGCCAACGCTGTCAAGAAGGGCATTCACACCAAGGCCCGTCGCGGATGAGATGAGAGTGCTGCTGCCCAACGTCGCATCGTTCGCGCCGGCCTCGCCGGAGGAGATCCTCCGGCCGGCCAGGCCCTGGTTCATCGCGCTATCAATGCTCCTCGCGCTGCTCGCCAACACCGCGCCACTGTCCGGCGTCGCGATGGCGCTGCGCCCGGATTTCCTGGCACTCGTCCTGCTCTACTGGTGCATCCGCGAACCGCGGCGGGTGGGGGTCGGGGTGGCGTGGTTCGTCGGGCTGCTGATGGACGTCGCGGACGCGACGGTGTTCGGGCAGCACGCACTGGCCTACGCGGTGCTCGCCTACGGGGCCGAGTATTTCCGCCGGCGGGTGCTGCGCTTTCCGCTCTGGCAGCAGGCGGTGCAGGTCGCGGTGCTGCTGATGCTCTGCGCGCTGCTGGTGCTGCTGGTCCGCTATGTCGGTGGCGCACCGCTGCCGCGCTGGACGTACACGGCGCCGCCGCTGGTCGGCGCGCTGCTCTGGCCGCTGCTCTCGGTGCTGCTGCAGGCGCCGCAGCGTCCCAAGCACTCGGCGGCGCGCCGCTAGAAGGCACGGATCCGCGATGTCCCACCGGCTGTTCTTCTCGTCGCGGCGCGACCGTCACGGCGGCGGCAGCGGCTTCGGCTCGCCGGAACTTCGCGATCCCGAGCGCGAGCTCTCGCGGTTCAGACGCCGGATCTCGCTCGCGGCCGTGTTCGTGGTTCTCGCTTTCGCCGGCCTGTTCGCCCGCTTCTTCTACCTGCAGGTCGTCCAGCACGCGCACTTCGAGACGCTGGCCGAGACCAACCGCATCGCGATCGTGCCGATTGCGCCCAACCGCGGCGTCATCACCGACCGCAACGGCGTCGTCCTCGCGCAAAGCTATTCCGGGTACTCCCTCGAGGTCACGCCGTCGCGGATTCCGGACCTCGAGCGGACGATCGACGCGCTGTCGAAGATCGTCGACATCCAGCCGCGTGATCGGAAGAGGTTTCGCAAGCTGATGGAGGAATCCAAGGACTTCGAAAGCCTGCCGCTGCGCACACGGCTTTCCGACGAGGAAGTGGCCCGCTTCGCCGTCAATCGCTATCGGTTCCCGGGTGTCGAGATCAAGGCCCGGCTTTTCCGCCAGTACCCGTATGGCGAGCTGGCATCGCACGTGCTGGGCTACATCGGCCGCATCAACGACAAGGACGTCGAGCGCATCGCCTCGTGGGACGAGACCGCGAACTACAAGGGCACCGACACCATCGGCAAGGCCGGCGTCGAGCTGTCGTACGAGCGCGAACTTCACGGGACGACCGGCGTCGAGGACGTCGAGGTCGACGCCAACGGGCGCGCCGTCCGCACGCTCAAGCGCACGCCCCCGATCGCCGGCGACAACCTGAGGCTGTCGCTCGACATCGGCCTGCAGCAGGTCGCCGAGGCGGCTTTCGGCGACCGGCGCGGGGCGCTGGTCGCGATCGACCCCACGAACGGCGACGTGCTCGCCTTCGTCTCCAAGCCCGGCTTCGACCCCAACCTGTTCGTCGACGGCATCGATTCCGCGAGCTGGCAGGAGCTCAACGACTCGCCCGACAAGCCGCTGCTCAACCGTCCGCTGCGCGGCGCCTACCCGCCGGGCTCGACGATCAAGCCCTACCTCGCGCTGGCCGCGCTGCATTCGGGCAAGCGGACGCCCGGCCAGACGATCTTCGATCCCGGCTACTTCCAGATCCCGGGGCAGTCGCACAAGTTCCGCGACGACAAGCCCGGCGGGCATGGCGTCGTCGACATGTACAAGGCGCTGGTCGTGTCCTGCGACACCTATTTCTACACGCTGGCAAGCGAGACCGACATCGACGACACGGCGCGCTTCCTGTCGAAGTTCGGGTTCGGGCAGAAGACGGGGATCGACATCGAAGGCGAGCTGACCGGCGTGCTGCCGTCGCGGACCTGGAAGCGGCAGCGCTTCGCCGGCAAGAACTATCGCGACGACGCGCGCAAGTGGTATCTCGGCGACTCGATCTCGGCGGGCATCGGCCAGGGCTACAACGCGTTCACGCCGATCCAGCTCGCACATGCGATGGCGATGCTCGCCAACGACGGCGTCGGCTACACGCCGCACCTCGTCAAGTCGGTGCAGGACACCAAGACCGGCGCGATCATCCCGATCGCGAGCCAGCCGTCGTCGCGGCTCGACGTGCGTCCCGAGCAGATCGCCTTCGTCAAGAACGCGCTGGTCGGGGTCGCGAAGGAAGGGACCAGCGCCTCGGTGTTCAAGGATGCGCAGTACGTGAGCGCGGGCAAGACCGGTACCGCCCAGGTGTTCTCGCTCAAGGGCTAGAAATATTCGGAGCACCGGGTCGACGAGCGGCTGCGCGACCACGCCTGGTACGAGGCCTATGCACCGGCCGACCATCCGAAGATCGCCGTTGCCGTGCTGGTCGAGAACGGGGGCTTCGGCGCCGAGGCGGCGGCGCCCATCGTGCGCAAGGTGTTCGATTACTACCTGCTGGGGGCGAGTGCGGCGGGACCGGCACCGGCGTCGCCGCAGAACACCGCCGACGCGAGCGACCGACGATGACCCATCCGATCGCCAACGTCCTCCAGCGCGGGTGGGAGGTGCTCACCCGGCGCATCGACACGATGCTGTTCGCTGCCGCGCTCGCGATCGTCGGCGTGGGTCTGGTGACCCTGTTCTCGGCTTCCGACGAAAGCGTCGCCCGCGTCACCAACCAGCTGCTGAGCTTTGGTTTCGCGATCGCGCTGATGTGGCTGTTCGCGAACATTCCGCCGCAGACGCTCGCCCGCGGCGCCGTGCCGCTGTACGTCGTCGCCGTCACGCTGCTGGTGGCCGTTGCGCTGTTCGGGGTCGTCGTCAACGGCTCGCGGCGCTGGCTGAACCTCGGCGTCGCGCGATTCCAGCCCTCCGAGCTGATGAAGATCGCGCTGCCGCTGATGCTCGCCTGGTACTTCCAGAAATTCGAGGGCCGCCTGCGGTGGCGCGATTTCGCATTC
>DATGDG010000472.1:0-6491 GCA_035311025.1 Casimicrobiaceae bacterium | reverse complement strand
GGCCAAGGTCGTGAAGAGCGAGGAGGGCACCGAGACGCCGTACGACCTGCTGATCTCGATCCCGGCGCACCGCGGCATGGAGGTGATCGAGAAGAACAAGCTCGGCGCCGGCGGCTGGATCCCGACCCACCGCCACCAGCTCAACATGGAAGGCCGGAAGAACGTGTTCGTCATCGGCGACACGACCAACCTGCCGATCAGCAAGGCGGGGTCGACCGCCCACTTCGAGGCCGAGGCGCTGGGCGAGAACATCGCGGCGATCGTCAAGCTCGGCTCGCCGGTGCGCGACTACGACGGCAAGGTGTTCTGCTTCATCGAGGCCGGCAAGGACCGCGCGACCTACGCGATGTTCGACTACCAGAATCCGCCCGACCCGAAGGCGCCGACCAAGGCCGTCCACTGGTTCAAGACGGCCTACAACAAGCTCTACTGGGTGTCGGCACGCGGACTGCTGTGACCGGGAGCCGACGATGAACGCACAATCGGACGAAAGCACTAGCGTCGACCTCGAGCTGCAGCGGGTGATGGCCGCCGCGCGCGACTCGCTGACCGACGAGATGGTGACCCGGCTCGCCGCGACCGCGGGCGAAACCGTCGTATTACTCGACCAGATCAATCGCGCCGGGCTCGCGCGTGCGCTGCCGGCGCTGACGCAGCTGGTCAACAACGGCGACCTCGAGCGCCTGTCGCATCTCGCGCGGCTCTACAGCTCGGCGCAGGACGCCATGACCGACGAGATGGTCTCGCGGCTGGCCGAGACGATGGGCAACGGCTTGTCGCTGCTCGACCGCGCGAGCCGCGGCGGCGCCGAGAACGTCGTCAAGATGCTCGAGAGCCTGCAGTCCTGCGGCGCGCTCGAGCGCCTGGCGTCGATGCTTCCCCAGCTGATCGAGCGCCTCGGGATGGTGCAGGAGCTCCTGCAATCGGTCGACGACGCGGCGGCGGCGAGCCGCGCGGCGCGACCCTCGCCCGGCGGCATCGGTGGACTGTGGCAGATGATGCGCGACCCGGAGGCGCAGGACACGCTGCGCTTCCTGCTCGCGGTCGGCAAGCAGCTGCGCATGGCCGGCGTAACTGGCGCGAAGTAGGATCCCGGTCACCGTCACCGGGTGGGGCGCTGCGCCCCACCCGTCGACGGCCGTCGACGTGGTAGGCGCCGGTACGCGGGCTGAATGCGCGACGCCGCGCGATCTACCCGTGCCAGCCCTTCGGGATCGACGCGAGCAGCCGCTGCGTGTAGGGCATCTTCGGATTCCGGTAGATGTCGTCGGAGTCGGCGATCTCGACGAGCTCGCCCTCGCTCATCACCATCACCTGGTCGGAGATGTACTTGACTACCGCGAGGTCGTGCGAGATGAAGATGTAGGACATCCGGAATTCGTCCTGCAGGTCCTGAAGCAGGTTCAGCACCTGCGCCTGGACCGAGACGTCGAGCGCCGACACCGACTCGTCGCAGATCAGGATGTCAGGCTTCATCGTCAGGCAGCGCGCGATCGCGATCCGCTGCCGCTGCCCGCCCGAGAACTCGTGCGGGTACTTGTAGAACGAGACCTCCGGCAGCCCGACCCTGGCGAGCAGCTCGAAAGCCATGTCGGTGCGCTCCTGGGAATTCGCCCCGATCCCGTGGATGTGCATCGGCTCGACCAGGACCTGGCCGATCGTGAACCGGGGATTGAGCGACGCATACGGATTCTGGAAGATGATCTGGATGCGGCGCTTGTAGTGCATGAACTCCTTAGCGGGCATCGACAGCAGGTCGCGGCCCTCGAAGATCGCCTCCCCCGAGGTCGCCTCGTGCAGGCGCATCAGCGTGAGCCCGACCGTCGTCTTGCCCGACCCGGACTCGCCGACCAGCCCCAGCGTCTTGCCCTTGGGCAGGCTGAACGAGACGTCCTTCACCGCCTTGAACTCGCGCGTCCCGAAGAGCCCCTCGCGCGAGTAGAAGCTCTTGCCGAGGTTCTTCACGTCGAGCACGATCGGGTCGCTGGCGGTAATGCCGCGCGGGCGTTCCTCGATGTGCTGCGGACCGGTCCCCGCGATGAAGTCGTCGATCACCGGCAGGCGCATCGGCCGGCGGTCGAGCCGGGGACGGCACTGCAACAGCGCCTTCGTGTACGCGTCCTGCGGCGCCTCGAAGATCGCCTTTGCCGGGCCCTGCTCGCGGATCTCGCCGTTGCGCATGACGACGACCTGGTCGGCGATCTCGCCGACGACGGCGAGGTCGTGGGTGATGAACAGTACCGACATCTGGTGCTTCTTCTGCAGCGCTGCGATCAGGTCGAGGATCTGCTTCTGGATCGTGACGTCGAGCGCCGTCGTGGGCTCGTCGGCGATCAGCAGCTTGGGCTCACAGGCGATGGCCATCGCGATCATCACGCGCTGCTGCTGGCCGCCCGAGAGCTGCGACGGGTACGCATCGATGCGCCGCTCCGGCTCGGGAATACCGACTTCTCCCAGCAGCGCGATCGCGCGCTTGCGCGCGGCCCGGCCTTTCATTCCCATGTGCAGCCGCAGGACCTCCTCGAGCTGCCAGCCGACGGTGAACACGGGGTTCAACGACGTCATCGGCTCCTGGAAGATCATCGAGATGTCGGCGCCGCGAAGCCTGCGCAGCTCGACGATCGGCATGGTCACGAGGTTGCGGCCACCGTAGACGATTTCGCTGGTGGCGTCGACGATCGAATTCTCCGGCGGCAGCAGGCCCAGCATCGCGAGCGACGTCACGGACTTTCCCGATCCAGATTCGCCGACCAGCGCGACGGTCTTGTTGCGCGGGATGTCGAACGAGATTCCCTTGACGGCATCGAATGACGTGTGCCGGTCGAGGCGGAACGAGACGCGCAGGTTGCGTACGCTGACCAGCGGATCGCCGTTCGACTGCACGAGACCCGTTTGAATCGTGCCCATCATGCCCCCGTGCGTCCCTTGAGCCGCGGATCGAGCGCGTCGCGCAGCGAGTCCGTGAAGATCGAAAACGCCGTCACCAGCAACGCCATCGCGGAGCCCGCCGCGACCAGCTGCCACCACTTGCCGAGGATCAGCTCGTTCTGCGCCTCGTTGAGCATCGAGCCCCACGACACGACGTCGACCGGGACCCCGAATCCCAGGAAGGAGAGGATCACCTCGGCCTTGATGAACCCGACGACCAGGATCGACAGCTGCACCAGCACCACGTGCGATGCGTTCGGGAAGATGTGGACGAACATCCTGCGCGCGTTCGACGCTCCGATCGCGTCCGCCGCCTGCACGTACTCGCGCGCCTTGTGCTTCAGGTACTCGGCGCGGAGCAGCCTGAACACGCCGGTCCAGCCGGTCAGCCCCAGGATCAGGATGATCGTGACGACGCCCTTGTGCTGCAGCACTGCGGCGACGGCGAGGATCAGCAGCAGCGGCGGCATGGAGCTGAACACGCTGTAGAACCAGTTCAGGAAGTCGTCGACCTTCCCGCCGTAGTATCCGGCGAACGCGCCGAGCAACGTCCCTATGAACGTCGCGACCACGGCCGAGGCGATGCCGACGAAGATCGAGGTCTCGGAACCCTTGATCGTCTTCTTGAGCACGTCGCGGCCCCACTTGTCGCCGCCGAACGGCAATGTCGCGAGCTTGACCTCCTGCGTGGCCTTCGCCTCGACGGCCTTGTCGTGGCGGATCTCGGACATCACGTCGGCCAGCGGATCGACGCTCTTCTCCTCGGCTGTCTCGGGCGGCAGCGGACCCCCGGGGACCCGGCCGGCCTTCAGCGATGCGATGACATCGCCGATCGGATCGACGACCTTCGACTGGTAGGTCCCTCCTGCGGGCGCCGCGGTCTGCGGCGTCACCGCCTGCGGCGCCGGCGTCGCAACCTCATCGGGCCCGATGAACGTCGGCGGGGCGTAGTTGACGCCGACCTCTCGCTGCCAGTCGGCGGCGATCAGGCCGAGCCCCGACAGGATCATCATCACGATGAACGCCAGCACGATTGCGAGCGACACCATCGCGACCTTGTCGGCCCGCAGACGCCGCCAGGCGAGCGTCCACAGCCCGGGCGAGACCGTGTGCGGTATCTCCCGGAGGAGCGGCCGCGGTGCGCCGGCAAGTGCTGCCGTTTCGGTTGCCACGTTCAGCACCTCACTTGAGCTGTACGCGCGGGTCCACTGCCTTGTAGGTCAGGTCCGCGAGCAGGTTGGTCAGGATCGTGGCGAACGCGACATAGACGGTGATCGCCTTGATTACCGGGAAGTCCGACCGCTCGACCGCAAGGATCACCTCGCGCCCGATGCCGGGAATCGAGAAGAAGCGCTCGATCAGGAACTGCCCCAGCAACAGACCGGGCAGGGATGCCATCAGATTGGTGATGATCGGAATCGACGCGTTGCGCAGCACATGGACCCACATCAGCCGGTTCTCGGGGACGCCTTTGGCGCGGCCGGTGCGCACGTAGTCCTGGTTGATCTCGTCGAGCACGAAGGTACGGAACAGCCGCAGGTCGGGCGCGATGGTGACGACGAGTCCGATCAGGATCGGCAGCGACGCATAGACGACGAGGTTGTGCCAGAACCCGTCGCCCCAGCCCTGCACCGGGAACCAGCCCAGCTTGTAGGCGAAGAAATACTGGAACACGATGATGTAGACGAGGATCGAGATCGACAGCCCGACCGTGCAGACGATCATCACCAGGCGATCGGTCAGCGACCCGCGGACGTAGGCGACCACCAGCGCGAGCGCGATCGAGATCAGCGTCTCGATGACCAGCAGCGGGACCAGGACGGTCAGCGACGGCCCGAGCCTCGTCAACAGGATGTGCGACACCTTCTCGTTGGTGCTCCAGCTCGCGCCGAAGTTCGCCGTGACGATCTGCTTCAGGAAGATGCCGAGCTGGACGTAGTAGGGCTGGTCGATCCCGAGCTGGCGCCGGATGTTGTCGATCTGCTCCTGGTTGCTGATCTTCCCCGCCAGGACGTAGGCGGGGTCGCCGCCGACCCAGTTGAACAGGAAGAACACCAGCAGCACGACCCCGAGCATGGTCGGGATCATCTGCCACAAGCGCCGCACAATGTAGGCACCCATAGTCGTTCGCCTCACGGGCGCGGATCACGCGCCGAAACGTCGATGTACTTCCACTCGTTGTGCAGGATCGGATGCTTACGGTAGCCGAGCACCCGGGGCTGCACCAGCATGTTCCGATACGTCAGCACGCCGAGCCGCCACGGCGCGTACACCTCCATCAGCCGCGTCATGTCGTGATAGAGGCGGTTGCGCTCCGGCGAGTCGGGCATGCGGATCGACTGCTCGTAGAGCCTGTCGTACTCGGGGATTCTCGCACAGGCGTTGTTGTTCTGGCCGGTGTTCGGGCCGTAGAGCAATTGCATGAAATCGTCGCCGTCCGGCCAGTCGGCGATCCACGACGCAGTGCGCATCATCAGCTTGCACTGGCGCTCGGCCTTCAGCATCTCGGGAAACCTGTCCTTCTGCACTTCCATCCGGATCCCGATGCGGTCCATGGCCTTTTTCCAGATCTCGTCGTATTGCCGGCCCAGCGAATTCGGAGGCGACGCATAGCGGACCGTGAGCGGCTTGCCGTCGGGCAGCGTCCGCCAGCCGTCCGCTCCGCGCCTGTATCCGAAGTGATCGAGCAGCGCGTTGGCGAGCGCGGGGTCGTAGCGGACTGGCGAACGGTAGTCGGGATCGAAGCCGACGACGCCCGGCGGGATCGGGTATTGCGCCGCGATCGCCTGGCCGTTGCGGACGACCCGGATCTCCTCGTCGGGGTCGTAGGCCATCGCCATCGCGCGGCGTAGCGCGATCCGGTCCTTCGACAGGCCCCCGACCACCGGGTCCTGCAGGTTCCAGTACGTGTAGATGATCGCCGGGTCGACGATCCGCGACAGCTTGATGCCCCGCGCGACGAACTCGGGGCGCAGCCTGTCGCCGTCCATGACGTTGGGCGCGAGCACGCCGCCGAGATCCATCAGGTCGATCTCGTCGCGCTCGAACGCCAGCAGCCGCGCCTGATCCTCCTCGATGATGCTGACCTCGACGCGGCCAATTTGCGGCATCCGCTTGCCCTTCATCTGGGCGATCAGCGGCTGGTCCGCCGGATCGTCGGAGGTGAAATCCCAGGTGTAGCCGCGGTAACCGGGGTTCGCGTCGAGGACGATCCGCGTGCCGCGGACCCACTCCTTCAGCCGGTAGGGCCCGGTGCCGACCGGGTGTGCCATCGCGCGGCCGCTCTCGTCGGCGTAGGCGTCGATGACCTCGCGCGCAACCGCCGAAGTGGGCTCGTGCGCGAGGATGTACGGCAGGCTGTAGTCGCTGCGGATCAGCCGGATCACCAGCGTGTAGCGGTCCGGCGTCGTGAGCCCCGCCACCGGGGCATCGTAATCGAAGCGTCCTGACTTCCTTGACGCGTCGGCCAGCGCATCGAGCCCGACGATCTTGCCTTCGACCAGCCACGCCCAGGGCGAGTGCAGCTTCGGGTCGATCAGGCGCTTCAGCGAGTAGGCGAAATC
>DATGDG010000471.1:0-1984 GCA_035311025.1 Casimicrobiaceae bacterium | reverse complement strand
TCCCGACCTCGTGCCGAAGCCGAAGGCTGCGCCCGCCCCGGCGCCCGCCCCGGCGCCTGCCCCCGCGCCGGCCCCGGCCCCCGCGCCCCAGGTGCAGAAGATCACGCTCGCCTCGAAGGCGCTGTTCGACTTCGACAAGGCGATCCTCAAGCCCGAAGGCAAGGCCGCGATCGACAGCGAGATCATCTCCAAGCTGTCGGGCGTCAAGAAGCTCGAGCTCGTGCTGGTGACCGGCCATACCGACCCGATCGGCACCCAGAAGTACAACCAGAAGCTGTCCGAGCGCCGTGCCGACGCGGTCCGCGACTACCTGGTGAGCAAGGGCGTGCCGAAGGACAAGATCGAGACGCTCGGCATGGGCAAGACCCAGCCGCTGCCGAACGTGGTCTGCCACCAGAAGAGCTTCAAGGAACGAGTGGCCTGCTACGCACCGGATCGTCGCGTCGAGATCGAAGTGAAGGGCGAAGGCGGCTCGAACTGACCGACGTCCACGCGTTCGCAAAGAGCCCCGCCGCGTGCGGGGCTTTTTGTTATTCGCCACCCCAACCCCCTCCCCCGAAACCTGCGCGGAGCGAGACGCACGAACGTCGAGCCGGTCAGCGGCTGCTAAACTGATCCGCGATGACCGACCGCCTTCCGAGCCCCGTCGACCTGCGCATCGACGCACGTTGGGCAATCCCCGTCGAGCCTGCAGGGGTGCTCAGCGGCCATGCGCTGATCGTCGATGCCGGCCGCATCGTCGCGCTGGTGCCGGCGGACGAAGCCGACCGCCGCTACGTCGCGCGCTCGCAGGTCGCGCTGCCCGACCACGCGCTGATCCCCGGACTGGTCAACGCCCACACCCACACTGCGATGACGCTGCTGCGCGGCATCGCCGACGACGTTCCGCTGAGGTCGTGGCTCGAGCAGCACATTTGGCCGCGCGAAGGGCGGTTCGTCGCCGAGGATTTCGTGCACGACGGCACGCTGCTCGGCGCTGTCGAGATGCTCCGTGGCGGCATCACCTGCTGCAACGACATGTATTTCTACCCCGACGCCGCCGCGCGGGCCTACGAGCAGGCCGGAATGCGCGCGATGCTGGGCCTGCCGATCCTCGATTTTCCGACGTCGTACGCGGCCGACGCCGAGGCCTGCCTGCAGCGCGGGCTCGAGGCCCGCGACGCGTGGAAACACTCGCCGCGGCTGTCGTTCGCGCTGGCGCCTCACGCGCCTTACACCGTCTGCGATGCGAGCTGGACGAGCGTCGTGACCTATGCGCGACAGCTCGACCTGCCGATCCAGACCCACGTCGGGGAGACCCGGCACGAGGTCGACGAAGCGCGCGCGACGACGGGCGAGAGCCCTCTGGTGCGTCTTGACCGCCTCGGCGCCACCGGCCCGGGATTCATCGCGATCCACGCCGTGCACGTCGACGACGACGACATCGAGATCCTCGCCGCACAGGGCTGTCACGTCGCGCATTGCCCTGCGTCGAACATGAAGCTCGCCAGCGGCGTCGCGCCGGTCGCGTCGTTCCACGAGCGCGGAGTCAACGTCGCGCTGGGCACCGACGGTGCCGCATCGAACAACCGCCTCGACCTGTTCTCGGAGATGCGCCTCGCGAGTCTGCTCGCCAAGGTGACGACCGGCAATGCGGCCGCCCTTCCCGCGGCGCGGATGCTGAGGATGGCGACGCTCGACGGCGCGGCGGCACTGGGCCTCGACGCGCAGATCGGCTCGCTCCAGGCAGGCAAGCAGGCCGACGTCGTCGCCGTGCGCCTCGCCGACATCGAGACGATTCCGATGTACGATCCCGTTTCGCATCTGGTGCATGCCGCCGGCCGCGAGCTCGTCACCGATGTCTGGATCGCGGGCGCGCGCATCGTCGACGACCGGATGCCCGTCCAAATCGACATGCCCGCCCTCGCAAGCCGGGCGCGCGCATGGCAGCAACGACTGGCCTGACGATGCAGACCGACGCCCGCAATGCCGATCCGGCGGAGCT